>CAUVJF010000022.1:0-19336 GCA_963552125.1 uncultured Atopobium sp. | reverse complement strand
GCTCAGGAAGGACATCGCCACCAAAGCGAAGGTTACCTGTCTCAATCATGACCTGTGCATAGAGAAGTTCTGGACGAACTCCCTCGTCAATGGCAGCCTGCCATAGCTGGTTTACAAAATCGGTTCCTGTTGCAGCGCCCTTCTCGGCATAGATAGCTGGATAAGCAGAACCTACGCGCTTGTTGAAATCTCGCTGAAGGTCCTCTTTCGTGACAAGAGGTGCTCCAAGAACGCTAGTGCGATCAGAGAAATTACCGCGAGTTGGCTCAATTGGAGAACCGTCATCGGCTGGAGTGTTGTTAGCGTCTCTATTATCTCCGCCGTTATTGCCGTCAACGTTTCCACCTCTACCGTTATTGGTATCAGTAGGCTTAATGTTGAGAACACCGTATGTATCTGCGTGTACAACACGACCGTCTGAAAGCGTGATGTCTTGGTTACGGAGCAGACCATTATTCTCGTCGAAATAATAATATGAGCCATTGATTGATTGCAGACCGAAGAGGGCGCCGTGCTCAGTAGTAGTTGGGTCAAAGTACCAGGTCTTGCCATTTGGAGTATTAAACCAACCAGAGGCTAAGGCGCCACTTGATTGAGCCCATGCCCAAATATTGTTAGGCAAGGCAACCCAACCATTAGAGGTCATACCATTGTTTACATCAACATAATACGAGCCACTAGAAGTAGCAAAAATGCCGGTCTTCATAAGTGGGTAAGTTGCATTCTCATCAAAGTAGAACCACTTACCATTGGGCATATGCTTCCAGCCAACATAAAGAGAGCCATCTGAATTTGCCCATGCCCAATTGCCATCAGCAAGGCTAATCCAGCCGCCAGAAATAAGACCATGATCAACATCAATATAGTATTTCTGATAGCCATCGGACATTAAGCCAAAGGTGGCGCGATAGTTGTTATTACTATCAAAGTAGAACCACTTGCCATTTGGCATGTACTTCCAACCCGCGTGCAGAGAGCCATCTCCTGTCGCCCAAGACCAAGAATCATCAGCCTGGTGGACCCAGGAATTCTTTGCCATTCCATTAGTCTCATCAAAGTAATAAGACTTGCCTGAAATGGTCCTCTGGCCAAGAGCGGCAGCGTTATGAGTTGCAGCTGCGTCAAAGTACCAAACTTTACCATTTGGCGTAGTAAACCAGCCAGAAACAGCAATTCCCCTAGCATCAAAATAATGCCAGCCATCATCGTCTTTAAGCCATCTGCTTACGTAAGCAGTGCCGTTGTCGTCGGAATACATCCATCCTTCAGCAGCTCTGCGCCAGCCATAAGATTCTTTAATCTTAGCGTCATAGTTTGTCTGGCGGGTTACTTCTTGACCATCAGAAGATCTTGCAGTGATATACAGGGTGTAACGGCCGCTAACAGGAAGCGTAAAGGTGGACGAAGTTGCCGTAGTGTTAGATGCAACCGTTACCTTTGTTCCATCTGGACCAACATAGCTGTAAGTAAATGTTGCGTCAGTAACTACGCCAGTAAGAACTGGCTTTAAAGTGACATCGTTATCCTTTTGAGCTACTGAAACACTACTCATGCTCCACCAGGTATCAGAGCTGTACATTTCCCAAATTGCCCATGCATCTGCCCAGCCAATGTAGTCAACCTTGGAATTATCGCCAAGGTCTTTAAACTCAGCAGCATGTGCTGGATTAGAGATGAATTGATGCTCAATAATTACGCCAAGAATTCCCTTTTGACGAGCATAGCGGACAATACCGTAATAATCGGACTCATCGCCATTCTCGTAATAGTCTGTTCCGTATTGGTCGTTGTAGCCACGTTCTGTTGCGCCATCACCGCGGGTAACAATACCAACTTTATTTCTGAGGTAATAGTTAACCTTGCCGGCAAAAACTTGACCGGAGAGATAAAGATCATAGTTGTAGCTTACCTTATGAGGAACAAGTACCTCTGAGCCCGTCGCAGATGCAGGGCCGGCATTGTAGTGAAGCGAGATGATGGCACAAGCGTTTGCATCAACAGCACGCTGTACGCGCGTCTTGATCGATGGATCCTCGTGTTCTCCACGAACAACAACAACCTGTACACCCCATTTTTCCAGATACTTCTTGGCGTACATGGCAGTTGCCCAAGCCAGATCTCCCTCTTTGAGCCCAAAGTAGGTAGCACCTGGATCTCTGCCTTCAAGGCCATCACTGTGACCTGGGTCAAGCGCAATAGGTCTGCCAGTTGCACGAGCAAGTGCTACGGCATCTTTTAGTGATTCACTCTGGATAATGTTTCCTTGGGCATCCATTGTGGTGTAGGTAGTTGCATATGCGCTTTGAACTGTTGTTGCAAACAATGCTGCGACAATAAAGAACAAAACAGCAAGCAATTTACCGCGAGTATTAAATAAGCTGCGTTTCATGCGGTCCTCCGAAAAGTATTGGTTTACTCCTCTTCATACTTGCTAAAAGTTTACACTAGACTGGCACGTTAACAATAAAAAACACAAGCTCACCGCAACTTGATTGGAACTCTGTGATTTTCTCGACACTAGAAGATATTCTTGCAACAGATTTTGAAGCAGCAATCTTTGATTTTGATGGCACTATTGCTCACACGCATCATATTTGGAAGCTTGTTGACCAGGAGTTTTTTGAGTCGCGAGGAATCCCTTACACTCCAGAAATTGGCAAGATTCTCTCCCCTCTTGGATTTGAAAGGGGAGCCGAATGGGCAATTGCCACCTATGGACTAAAGGAAGATCCAGAAAAGATTGTCGCCGAGTGGAAAGAACTCAGTAAAAGCTTCTTTGTAAACTCCGTGCAGCTTAGACCTGGTGTTGTTGATTTTATTGGCAAGTTACAAGAAAAAGGCATCCCTACTGCATTAGCAACTGTCAACGAGCCAGAGCTTCTTGCTCTTCTTGAGCCTCGTTTACATCTATCCACTCTGTTTGATACTCAGGTGTTTGCAGCAGATGTTGGATCTGCAAAAGATGAACCTCATCTGTATCTTGAGGTCCTTAAACGCCTTAATGCTCCAACCGAGAAAACAATTCTGTTTGAAGACATCCCACTGGCTCTTCAGACAGGAAATTCTGTTGGCCTTATCACCTGTGCTGTTAATTGTGATGATGAGCATCAAGATATCGAGAAACTCTCTGAACTTGCTGACCTTACCATCAAGCACTGGTATTAAAGCTCTTGGTTACTGTGACTGTAAAAATAGCGATGTAACAAAAAAGGAGACCCGAAGGTCTCCTTTTGATGGTAGTGTTCGCAAGTACTAGATCTTGTGGACGCTAGAAGCCTGGAGCTTACCGTTCTGGCCGGTGGTAATCTCAAACTCGACAGGCTGACCCTCATCGAGAGTCTTGAAACCGTCCATCTGAATCTCGGAGAAGTGTACGAACAGATCGTCGCCATCCTCACGAGAGATGAAGCCGTAACCCTTGTCTGGATTAAACCACTTTACAGTACCCTGAGCCATTTCGTGCCTTTCTTTCTTAGCCCCGCAGGGCAAAACTGCGCCTGTGGAGCGCGATACCGTGACGTTTCGCCACGTGGAATATAATAACCTTAATCAACAACTTATGTGGCGAGAAACCACTCATGGAGATTTTCACACCATCTACCGGAAGAGCCACAGGTAATCAAGCTGTTTTCCAGCATTTATTTATGGATATATCTGCTATTAAACGTTTTTTATCTCATTAGTTGAGCATTTTTTCATAGAAGATAGAGAATTTGTATAGGATTAATTTACGGGAACAATAACAGACACATCAAACTATTATTTATATAGAAAGTTATCCCTTCAAAAAAGGATATGCCCATGAAAAAGAAAGTATCATCTTCCTACAGGTCTTCTACGCAAAAGCTTATTGCGGTTGCTTCGTTGAGTGCAGCTCTACTTTGCGGACTCCACGCTGCTCCTGCTCTTGCAGAGACTACTGATACGTCCGCAGTAAATGCCCCCGCTGTAACAACTGAAACTACTGCAACATCTGAAAATACTTCTCCTACAGCACCTGAAAACTCTCAGCCTACCTCACCTGCAGCACCAACAACAACTCCAACAACAGACCAGACACCTGCTGTTCCAACAGAAAATACTTCGCCAACCCCTCAGTCTTCTGGATGGAGACAAGAAAACGGCCAATTCCACTATTACAAAGAAGATGGAACACTTGTCACAAGCCAGTGGATTAAAGATGATTCTGGCTGGCACTATGTAGATGCTAGCGGTAATGCAGTCAAGGGTTGGTACACAACACCTAATGGAAAAACTTGGTATTTTGATCCAACTGACCCGCAGCATAAGGCAATCTTCGGTGAAGTTGAAATTGATGGTAAGTTTTATTACTTTGATTCAACAAACGGACTTGTAACAAATGGATGGGTATATCGTTCAGCAAGTTCTTGGTCTTGGGCTACTGAAGATGGTTCTTACTATTCAGGTTGGAAGCACATGCCTAACGGCAAATGGTTCTACTTTGATCCAGAAGAACCTCGTCATCGTATGTTAATCGGAACAATTCAGGTTTCTGGTACCTCATATTACATTGATGAATATACAGGTATGATTTCTAACAGTTGGATTCAACTGCCAACTCGTAAGTGGGCTTGGGCTCAAAAAAATGGAGCACTTGCCTCTGGTTGGTTTAACACACCAAATGGTAAAACTTGGTACTTTGATCCATCTGTTCCAGAGCATCCAGCGCTTATTGGCAACGTCGAAATTAACGGCACATATTATTATTTCGATGAAAACGATGGAATCCTTAGAAATAGTTGGATTCACAATGATGATGGTTCATGGTCTTGGGTAGATTCCTATGGCTCATTCTATTCAGGTTGGAAACATTTCCCAAATGGTAAATGGTTTTACTTTGATTCAGAAGACTCAATCCATCGCATGAAAACTGGACTTTTCCAACTTCCTAGTGGTTCGTATTACGTTGATGAAAATGCTGGTATGACTTCAAGTAATTGGGTGTCCCTACCAGACGGAAATTTTTCCTGGGCTCAATCTAGCGGCGCGCTTGTCTCTGGATGGTTTACTACTCCTGGCAATAAAACATGGTACTTTAATCCATCTTCAATTGACCATGCCGCATACATTGGAGAGCATTCAATTGATGGAAAGAACTACTACTTTGATAAAAGCTATGGTCTAGCAAAAAATGAATGGGTTACTCTTTCAAATGATGTAAAACGTTGGGCAGGTCCAGACGGAGTACTGACTGGATTCATTTCTCCCGAAGGAGTCTTCTCTACAGATGACGGTTCACAGCCAACAGGAACGGTACATCTTCCAGGATTGACCATTAATGTTGGAACTGACCACAAAATTAAGACGGGATGGATAAAAGAAAATAGTAAAGATTTTTACTATCTTTCTAATGGTGCACCAGCAGATGGATGGCTTAATATTCATGGAACTTGGTACTATTTTAGTTCCAATGGAGAAAAACAAACTGGTTGGATTAATTCAAAGGGCAGTTGGTACTTCCTTGATTCTGACGGCAAGATGAAAACCGGATGGATTAAAGATAACGGCAAGGACTACTATCTCAGTAATAATGGTTCCATGCAAACTGGTTATGTAACCTGGGGTGGAAAACTGTATTGGTCAGCTGCTGATGGCGCCATGGAAGAGCAGCCTTGTTACTACCCCGATATGTATCGTTATGCGCAGAACTATTACAGTGCTACTAACTGGCTCATTCAGATTGATACTACTGGCAATCGCTTTGCTGTATACAGGGGCTCACACGGTAACTGGGTTGTTTGGTACGAATGGCAGTGCACCACAGGAGCGCCAGGAATGTGGACTCCTCATGGTCAATTTACCGTAGGTAACAAGGGTCTTTACTTTGGCTCTGGCTTTAGATGCTGGTATTATACGACCATTTCTGGTGAGTATCTCATTCACTCCATTCTCTATAACTCCGACGGTTATACCGTCCGTGATGGTAGGCTTGGATACAACGGTTCCCACGGTTGCGTCCGTCTTGCAACAGAAAATGCTAAGTGGGTTTATGACAACATTCCTTATGGAACCAAGATTGTCATTTGGTAATCCAACTAAACATGAAGCTCTATAGCAATAAACCCCAACTCATATTGAGCTGGGGTTTATTTGTTAGCTTATAAAATGTGGTTACGCAAAATACTTTGCTTCAAAATCCTTAAATTGCTCTGGAGTAGCGTTTTGATCTACCGAGAAGGACTGTGCAACCGCTACGGCCTGCTGTCTTCTGAGACCAGCCTTATCCTCGTCTCCTAGTTGCTCATAAACGTGAGAGAGCCTGTCGAGGGCATACACCACATACTCTGCAACTGAATCAGCTACGCCGGAGAGCAACATCATCGTTACAAGAGAGTCTGGCGAAAGCGCAAGAGCAGTCTCTGGGCTCAAGTCAATGAGCTCTGCAACAGCTGCCTCTACCCCATCAAGTGACTCTTCAGTTTGAGTCTCTAAAGCATTTCCCAAACCTGCTGTGACCGTTGAAGTAAAGTCATCGATTACTTCCAAAATGTAATCTCGTTGAAGCATTTTGTTCCAATCTACTAGTTAGTAGGAACAGGAATACGTAAGTGATCAAATGCAGCATGCGTTGCCTGTCTACCTTGAGGTGTTCTAATAATAAGCCCTTGCTGCAAAAGATATGGCTCATAAACATCTTCAAGTGTAGACGGATCCTCTGAGACTGCACTTGCAATGGTTGTGAGACCAACCGGACGACCTCTGAACGTCTCACAAAGCGCACGTAAAACACGCACGTCCATTACATCTAGACCAAGCTCATCAATCTCAAAGAATGACAGCGCCTCTGAGGCTACCTGCCAGGTAATAGTACCTTCAGCTTTAACTTGTGCGTAATCTCGAACGCGTTTTAACAGACGGTTTGCCAAACGCGGTGTACCTCTTGATCGAGAAGCAATTTCAGCAGCTCCCTGCTCATCAACTTCTACATCAAGGATGTTTGCCGAGCGCATGACAATAGTCTGAAGCTCAGGAACAGTATAGTAATCAAGACGATACGAAATACCAAAACGATCACGCAAAGGACCAGTCAAAAGTCCGGTTCTTGTTGTTGCAGCTACAAGAGTAAAGCGTGGAATATCAAGCCTGATTGACCTTGCCGCAGGACCTTTGCCAATAACAATATCTAAGAAGAAGTCTTCCATTGCTGGATACAAAATTTCTTCAACCTGGTGATTAAGTCTGTGAATCTCATCAACAAAGAGGATATCTCCCTCTTCAAGATTAGTGAGAATTGCTGCCAAATCTCCTGCTCGCTCAATTGCGGGGCCAGAAGTTGTATGAAGCTTTGAGCCCATCTCTCCCGCTAAAACACCTGCAAGCGTTGTTTTGCCAAGGCCTGGCGGGCCAGAAAAAATAACGTGATCAAGCGGCTCATTGCGGCTTTTTGCTGCCTCAATAAGAACACGGAGATTTGATTTAACACGCTCCTGACCAAGATACTCATCAAGAGTTTTTGGTCGCAAGTTTCTATCTTGCTCCAGATCTTCTGCCTGAAGTCCACTAGAAACTACACGTTGAGAAGTGTGTCCTGGAAATGGAGCTGGAGTAGACGACGACTCAAATAGGTTATCTGCTTCTGCTTCCCACATTAATTACCACTTCCCAAACGCCTTAGTGCATATCCAATAGCAGCTTCAATTGTAATAGCACCAGCCTCTTCATACCCCTCAAGAGCAAGCGTTGCTTCCTGAGAAGTAAAGCCCATTCCAAGAAGAGCCTCAATAGCCTCTGATTCTACAGAGGTTACAGCAGGTTTAGGAATAGCAGCAAAGTCTGCAGGAGAAGTAAGACCAACAAGCTGCTTAAGCTCTGCATCTTTTGCGAACACATCAGAAAGTTCAATTACTAAGCGCTCTGCCTTCTTTTTACCAAGGCCAGAAACGCTCTTAAGACGATTTCCATCATTGGCAGTCACAATTACCGCAAGTTGCTGTGGAGTAAACGTAGAAAGCACAGAAAGAGCCAATTTAGGACCTACTCCAGAAATTGCACGCAAGCGATCAAAGAGCGCTCGCTCTTCTCGCGAAGCAAATCCAAAGAGCTCCATTGAATCTTCTCTGACTACCATACGAGTTAAAACGGTAACGCCCGCCTCACCCGCTTGTGGAAGCGCAGCAGCTGTTGAAGCTGAGATACCCAGCTCATACCCAACGCCATTAACATCGAGAACAGCTACTGAAGGTGTAACGGATACAAGTGTGCCCGTAAGCTGGACAATCATAGTTGTATTCTTCCCTTTCCAAGCGAGGTAGTTCTTACAAGATTAGCGTGGCAAACCGCAGCAGCTAAAGCATCAGCGGCGTGGTCTGGGTGAGGTTGATGATCCAAGCATAAAATATTTTGAACCATATACATAACCTGCTGTTTATCTGCAGCTCCTGTACCAACAACAGCCTGTTTGATCTGCATTGGAGTGTATTCTCCAACCGTGAGACCTGCTTTAGAACAAGCGACAATAGCAGCTCCGCGAGCATGTGCAGTAGGAATAGCAGATTTAACGTTTTGTCCAAAGTAAATGCTCTCAATAGAAAGAGCTTCTGGTGAAAACTTATCTATAACCTCAACAATCTGGTTATAGATTCTTCCCAAGCGCATATCTATTGGTTCATCTGCGGTTGTAGTTATGCATCCATAGGCGCGTGCACGGCATTCAGAACCCCTTGTCTCTACAATTCCCCATCCAGTGTGAGCAAGACCAGGGTCTATTCCAAGAATTACCATCGCACCTCCTAATATAGAACGTTCGTTCTATATTATCACAGAGTATGCGCAAACGATGCAACTAATTTTCTGAGAAGGGACCTCTCCACATTTTGGGGTCAACCATGCCAATTTGTGCATCAGATTCTTGTGCAAGCTCCTTTAAAAGCTCCAGCATATCCTTAAAGCCCTCCTGAGCCTCAGCTGGATCAACTGACAACTCAGGCAGATGCATAGAAGCTCCCTGAATTTCTCGCAAAGAATTTCGTAAGGACTCTACCAGGTCAGATTCGGAAGCCGTTGTATCTCTAATTCTGTCTTGCCAGACTGATGCGTGTGGAATTTGAGCGTTTGTGAGGCTCTTTGAAGACATTTCTAGAACCTCAGTGGTGTTTCTACGGTCTTTTTGGCGAGCGTGGAGCGTAGAAATAATTGACTTAACCTCGTCAACCTTTCCCATTTCTTCCACAATGGCAGAAATACTCTTATTCCACTCAAGATAGCTGGTAAGCACGTAGTCAACAAACTCGATGCGTTCTTGAGGAGTTGGCGCAACGTTTTCTAGGCCATCAGTTACAACCTCAGAGATATTCTCAAGAACTGCATGGTCAATAGCTGGCGAGAAGGTATTTCTAACTCTTGCAAGGTCAACGATATCTGCGTGGTACATATCTCCCAGTGGCCACAAAGAGTGAGCACTAGAGATCTCTGTTCCTTTGAGCGCAAGAATAGTTTTATCGGCAGTCTCGAGCGTCAAGTAATTGTGCTGGTCAGCATATGCGTAGCCATATGCACTTATCAGCTTTGCATCGGTCAATGTCGAGAAAACCGTGTTGTCCACGGCAACCTTATTAACACGAAGTCTTGCGGTAAGAAGTTCTGCGGAACTTGTTGCTCGAGAATCTTTGTTTGGAAGCAGCAGTACGTGCACGCGCATAGGACCTAAAGCGTCCGAAGCAAGTGCCATGGTAACAAGAGAATTGAGCGAGCCATCAACTGCAATAAACACGCCGTCAAAGCCCGACTTTACCGTGTAATCACGCACGCCTGTGGCCAATACGCCCCAGGTAGTAAGCGCGCTATTGTAGACGCCCGCCGTGTCTTCTCTATCAAAGTTTTCGATGGTGTCTTGGTCAACATCGCAGACAACCATATCTTCTGAGAATGAGGCCGCTTGTTTGACCAAATCTCCTGAAGGTGACAAGAAGAAGCTTGAACCACAAAACACCTGATTACCGTAGGCGCCAACAGCGTTTGCTGCAATAAGCCAGCTATCAAATTCTTCAACATCTCCCAGATAGCGGCTTTCTGCCACCGCCATACCCATAGCAGATGAAGAATCGTCAACAGCAAAGCCAAAATAGGGCAGGTAAATAACAGCATCTAACGAGTCGTCGACATCTTGCCACGCGTCAAGATCGTCGTAGGTAAAAGCAATGCCAAACGTAAGGCCACCTGCTTCAAACTTTGCGAGTTCAACGGTATTCTCGCCAGATGCTTGTGCAGAGCTGGCAGAGCGAGCAAGAGCACTCATGTGCGCTATCTGAGCAGTTAGTTTAAGTGGGGTTACGGCACCGTTTCTGACGAGAAGAGCCTCGCTAGCTGCGCTTCCGTCAAACTCTGTTATAACAGGAATGAGAGCCGCAATAGGAAGTTTTTCTGAAAGTGAGTTGATAATCTCGGAGAGGTCTGCAAAAAGACCTTCTGTGTCAGCTTCTGGCACACTAAGCAGTCCCGTAAGGGTTGGCGCAGGATAAATGACTAGCTCAGCGCCTTGTTGTTGGGCTCTCTGAGCATATTCCAGCATAGTCTGAGCGGTAAACTCAAAATCTCCAGCCTGAGTGTTCATTTGTGCAACTGCTATGCGCATACCATTCCTATCATGAAGTGCTTAGTTTGTTTTTACCCAAAAATAAACAGGTGTAGTAATAAGAAACGGAGCCGCAGGTAGCAGCTCCGTTCAGATTCACAGATAAGCTTAGCTTGTTAAATACGCAACCAGTCTTAGAGGGAAGCCTTCCAAAGACCGTGAAGGTTGCAGTACTCATAAGCCTCAGCCTCAACGCCCTCCTCAAGGGTGAAGGTAGCAACTGGCTCCTGGCCAGGCTCAAGCTGTGCGAACTGAGCGCCGTTCTCAGAAACAAGAGCGATGAACTCAATGTAGTGCTCTTCGAGCATTGGGTGAGCAACCTCGCCAACACGGACGGTAACGGTGTTGCCCTCACGAGTAACAAATGGAACGTGCTTCTCAGCTGCACCATCAGTAACGCCAGCCTGGAGAAGCTCGAGGTCTGCTGCCTCTACGTTGCCTGCGACACCGTAAACAACAGCGCCTGTCTCCTTGTTGCGATAAAACTTTGCGTCGATCATTTTTTCTCCTCTCACGACATCCGAAGATGTCAGAATTTCTTAGCAAGTGCTACTTAAATAGTAACAGTTATTACTTAAGAGTAACCTGCAAATTTAGAATCGACAAAATCTAAACAATCTGTGCGTATCCGCTTTGACCAATAAAATCTTTAAGCTCGGTCAAAAGAACCATGCTACGTCCATCAATCCTGGTAGGAATTTCCATGCGCATAACATCGCCCATGTCTGTTTCTACCCTAATCTCAATACAGTCCATGCCGGGATAGCGCGAGAAGATCTGTCCAAGTGTCTCGATAGCCTGTCTTTGAAGTTGAGAAGCAGGCATATGAATAACGAGTGTCTTTGGTGTGTTGTTAGCACTGTTAAGCTCAATAGGATTAACCTCTTGAGCAATAACCTGGTCTCCTCTATCAGAGCGCTCAAGCTTTCCAAGAACAGAAATGAAGATGTCGCTCTGGCTCTCGCCAGTCTCTGGGTCAACATCTCCAGCAAGAAGTCTTGCAGCCTTCTTGTAGAGCTTAGGGAACATGACAATAGTGACGCTACCCTCCATGTCTTCAAGCGTAACAATTGCCATTGGATCGCCGTTTTTTGTAGTGCGCTTCATAACATTAGTAACCATGCCCGCAAAGCGAATAGGTTTACCTTCTGGAACTTTGAACTGCTGAGACATAGCACCGTTAGGAAGCTGAACCTCTACATTCTCTTCAATTTCTGCAAGGGCATAATCTCTGCTCTTAGCGAGGGCGTACTCGTATGGACGAAGTGGATGATCAGAGACATAAATGCCTAAGACCTCGTACTCTTTAGTAAGCTTGAAACGCCTATCCCACTCAACACCATCTGGCTCTGGGACACTATCACTAAAACCGGAACCCTCTACTTCTGCAAACATATCAAACATAGAGAACTGGCCAACAGCCTTATCTTTTTGACGCTTAGTAGCAGCATCAATAATGTTTTGTGGGTTGTTCTTATCCACAAAACTCATCATCTGCATACGGGTATAGCCTGTTGAGTCAAAAGCTCCTGCTTTGATAAGAGCTTCAACAACATTGCGCTTTGCCTGACTTGCATCAACACGATCGACAAAATCATGAATGTTGGCAAAAGGACCACCTTTTTGGCGCTCAAGCATAATGGCTTCACCAACACCAGCTCCTACGCCGCGGATTCCCGCAAAGCCAAAACGAATACCCTCTTTAGTAGCCGTAAAGTCTTTACCGGACTCGTTGATATCTGGTGGAAGAATCTTGATGCCCTCATGACGGCAAGCGCTTACGTAGTGAACAATCTTATCCGTCTTGCCCATGTACGAGGTAAGAACTGCTGCCATAAACTCATGTGGATAATGCGCTTTAATCCATGCGGTCTGCATAACAAGAATTGCATAGCCAGCAGAGTGAGACTTGTTGAATGCATAAGATGCGAACTCAAGAACATCGTCCCAAATGCTTTCTGCAACCGAACGATCAAATCCATTACGAACTGCGCCGTTTTTCCAGTGAGCCTCCATGGTCTCATCAGTACCGTCATCCCAGTGCTGGACAACTTCCTGCATGAGTTTGATCTTCTTTTTTGCTACTGCTTTTCTGACCTTGTCAGACTCGCCTGCGGTAAAACCAGACATCTTCATAGAAATCTGCATAACCTGCTCTTGGTAGACCATGGTTCCGTAGGTTTCTTCCAAGATATCGTGAAGACGTGGATCGTAATCTTTGACTTCTTCTCTACCGTTCATACGGTTGATATAGCTGGTAACCATACCTGCGTTAAGAGGACCAGGACGATAAAGAGCGATAAGTGCGACGATGTGCTTATATTCTGTTGGTCTCATGCCCTTAATGGTTGCAGTCATACCTGCAGACTCAACCTGGAAAACACCAGCAGTTCTGCCTTCTCTAAGAAGTCTATAAATTTCTGGATCAGTAAACGGAATGTTATCTACATCGATATCAATACCGTAGTTATCCTTCACGTTTTTGATTGCACGAGAAATAACCGTTAGGGTTCTCAGTCCCAAGAAGTCCATCTTAAGAAGGCCCATGTCTGCGACAGAGTGGCCCTCGTACTGCGTAATTTCTACGCCGCCCTTGGTATCTACCTTGGTGGGAACGTGGTCATTTACAGGCGTAGGAGCAATCAAGACCGCACAAGCATGCACACCCTCACCACGATGCAAGCCCTCAATAGACAGAGCTGCATCAATGATTCTTCTAGCATCAGGGTCATTCTCGTACGCATCTTCAAAATCAGCAGAATACTGATCAGCGCCTTTTTGGCCTTCTTGAGCCTTATGAAGAACAAACTTAAGGTGAGCGTTAGGATCTCCTGGAATCATCTTAGAGAGGCGCTGACCCATATAAACGGGGTAACCCAGAACGCGGCACGCGTCATTTATTGCCTGTTTTGCCTTGATGGTCGAGTACGTAATAACGTGAGAAACACGCTCAGATCCATAAATCTGACGGACGTGCTCAACAACCTCAAGACGACGCTCATCGTCGAAGTCCATATCAATATCTGGCATCTCTGAACGCTGTGGAGACAAGAACCTCTCAAACATGAGGCCATTCTCAAGAGGGTCAAACGAGGTAATATCCATGGCATATGCAACAATAGCGCCTGCTGCAGAACCACGACCAGGGCCTACGCCAATACCATTCTCTTTTGCCCAGCGAACATACTCCTGAACAATTAAGAAGTAATCTGCAAAGCCCTTTTTGCAGATGATGTCATATTCATACTCAAAACGGTCTTTAACGTTAATCTCGTTGATGACAACGTTTTGCCAATCATCTCCATAACGTCTTGCAAGACCAAGCTCACACTCTTTTCTAAAGCGTTCCTCTGAGGTCTCCCCCTCTGCCAAGTCTGGGAACTTTGGCAGATACATGTGAGTCCAATCCAGCTCATAGTTGCACTTATTTGCAACCTCAATGGTGTTCTCGATAGCTTCTGGACACCACGAGAAGATCTGGCGCATTTCTTGCTCACTCTTAAGGTAGAACTCGCTGCCTGTCATGCGCTTGCGATTCTCATCATCAACGCGAGCGCCTGAACCAATGCAGGAAGCAATATCTTGAACGCTTGCATCCTCTTTAGTGAGATAGTGGTTATCGTTGGTAGCAACTACCTTAATACCAAGGTCATGACCCATCTTTACAATGCGCTCAGCAAGGGTTCTATCGGTATAGCCGCCCCAGCTTGGATCAGACAAGCCGTGATCTTGAATCTCTAGGTAGAAGTCATCCCCAAAGATATCTTGATAGATTTTTGCCCAACGCTCTGCTTCTTCTGGACGACCTTCAAATAACATACGAGGAATGATGCCAGAAACACAAGCTGAAGTGCAGATAATTCCCTCGTGATAACGCTTGAGCATCTCAAGCGTAGTGCGTGGCTTGTAATAGAACATATCTTTTGAGCCCGCCTCTGACATCATCTTCATCAGATTGACATAGCCGGTTTCATTTTTAGCAAGCAGGATAAGGTGATACCGTACCTGCTTAGTGCCCTTCTCAATACAATCATCAAGAATGAAATAAGCTTCACAGCCAAAAATTGGCTTAATAAGTGGAGAAGGTTTATTGGCTTTTACTGCCTTAATATCATGTGTTTGATTCCAAATTTGAACGTCAGAAGCCCACTGAGCATGAACCCTATCATGCTCACCAGCATTGGGATCATCTGCAGGAGGCTCTTCTAGATCCCAACCCTTTTCAAAACATTCCACATCATGGCACCACTGGCCAAAGTCTTTAAGTGCCTCATTGTATTTACGGCACGCAAGGTCAAAATCTGGAATACCAAAGAGATAACCATGATCGGTTAAAGCAAGCGCTGGCATGCCAAACTCTACAGCTTTACTAACCATGTCTGGGACACGGCTAGCTCCATCAAGAATGGAAAAATCTGAGTGGTTGTGGAGGTGAACAAATGCCATCTTTTTCTACGCTCTTCTCTTTGTGCTTCAAAATTTGTTCTTTTACCAAGGGCTCTTAATTTCTTTGTATAGTGTAGCCGATTCGCCGGACAATAACTACTAATACAAACATATGTTCTATGTGCTAATACTTCTATTGCCGCTGGTAAATTGAATGAAAATATTTTCTCGCCAATTTCATAACGTCACAAAATCTCTCTTAGTTGGCGTAGACCATCCGTTCAAAAATTTCTCAAAATAAAAGTTTCAAACTGGTAACTCTTAGACTAGGGACACCTTAATTGGGAATATAGTTTTTGTATTACCTATTCCAGTTAAGGAGATCACATGGATCAGATGAAAAGCATTTCCTTTGACGACATTACAGCGGCTCAGAAGAACTTTGAGTCCGACCGCGCTCACACTGTAGCTAAGAATGCTACTACCAGCGCTGGTGTTAGAAAAGCAGCTCGTGTACCAGAAGGTGTTGCCCTTAATCCTCTTACCTTTGATGTTGAGGTAAAGCAGGGTGAGCGTACCAACCAGAAGCGCTCTGGTCGTTGCTGGATGTTTGCATCGCTCAATACGTTTAGATACCGCATCATCAAGAAGTACAACCTCTCTACCTTTGAGCTTTCTCAGGCATATCCACTGTTCTGGGACAAGATGGAGAAGTCCAACTGGTTCCTTGAGAACATTCTGGATACCCTTGATGAGCCTCTGAATGGTCGTCTTGTATCCTTCCTGCTTACCGACCCAATTGGTGATGGTGGCCAGTGGGATATGTTCAAGAGCCTTGTTAAGAAGTACGGCGTAGTTCCAAAGAGCGCTATGCCAGAGACTGCTAACTCTTGCAACACCCACGAGATGGACACATACCTCACCCGTTATCTTCGTAGTGCTGCAAAGCGTCTTCGTGAGACTGCAACAGCCGGTGAGTCCCTTGAGTCTTTGCGCGAGATGAAGAAAGAGATGATGGAGGACGTCTATACCCTGCTGGTAACTTGCCTGGGTCAGCCTCCTGTATCTTTTGAGGCACGCCTGCGCGATAAGGACGATAACCTCGCTCTTTCTGGTACCTTTACTCCTCAGGAGTTCTTCGCCGAGACTGTTGATATGAACCTTGATGATTACATCTCAATCATCTCTGCACCAACCGCAGATAAGCCTTTCAACCACACCTACACTGTTTCCCGCTTGGGCAACGTTGTTGAGGGTGGCGGTGTTCGTTACCTCAACCTGGAGATTCCTGAGCTCAAGCGCCTTGCTGTGGCCCAGCTTAAGGACAACCTGCCCGTCTGGTTTGGTTGCGACGTTGCTCAGTCCTACCTTCGTGAAGAGGGCATCATGGATACCCGCGCGCTCGACGTTGATGGCCTCTTTGGCTTCCCTGTTGAGGGTGCACTTGACCGTGCAGAACGCCTTGATTACGGCGAGTCTCTGATGACTCACGCAATGGTTCTTGAGGGCGTTAACTTTGATGCCGAGGGCAACACCACCCTCTGGAAGGTTGAGAACAGCTGGGGTAAAGACCACGGCCGTGATGGCTTTGACACCATCTCCGATCCTTGGTTTGACGAGTACGTCTACCAGATTGTTGTTGACAAGAAGTACCTCACTCCTGAGCAGCTCAAGATCTTTGAGACCGAGGAAGCAACTGTCCTCGAGCCATGGGACCCAATGGGCTCTCTTGCAACACTTCGCTAAGGTACAAACCATCTGGCGAGAAGATCGGTCTTCTCGCCAGGTTTTTTCTAAACGCTACTAACAAAAGGAGCCGTAATGGCTGATCAGACCGTAAATCCACAATGGGCAAACGAGGAAACTGCTGCTTTTAGCGCAGACCGCGCTAACCGCGTTGCCCGCAACTCCGTAACCTCTATGGGCGTTTCCGCAGCTGCTCGCGATATCACCACCATGCGTACCTACGCTGATACCTACGGTGTTGCTGTTGCAAAGACCGGCGACGTCACCAACCAGCGTCAGAGCGGTCGCTGCTGGATGTTCTCTTCTTTCAACGTACTTCGCCAGGAGGCAATCAAGAAGCTTGACGTTGATACCTTTGAGTTCAGTCAGGCATATGGCATGTTCTACGACAAGCTTGAGAAGGCAAACTCTGCACTTGAGTACATTATTCAGACCGCTGACCAGCCAACCGATTCTCGTGTTGTCAACACACTTCTGACCGAAGGCATTGGCGACGGCGGCTACTACTCATTTGCTATGAGCTTGGTTGAGAAGTACGGCCTGGTTCCTAAGGATGCTATGCCAGAGACTGCTTGCTCCAAGAACTCCACTCAGATGGATGAGCGCATTGACCGCCTGTTCAGGAAGAGCGCTAGTGAGCTTCGCGCAGCATACGCAGCTGGCAAGTCTCAAGACGAGCTTCGTGCGCTTAAGCAGGAGCAGCTCAAGGGCTTCCACCAGATTCTGTCCGTCTGCCTTGGTGAGCCACCTCTAACCTTTGACTTTGAGTGCAAGGTTGGCAAAAACGCACAGGTAGATAAGGCAAAGCTCTCGCTTGTTGAGCCAAGTAAGGCTTCTGACAACAAGGACGGCGAGAAGGACGAGGAAGGCACTCAGATTCTTCGCGACTTTGGCATTACCCCTCTTGAGTTTGCTGAGCGCTATTGTGGCGTTGACCCTCGCGGCTTTGTCCAGCTCATTTCTGTTCCAAGCAAGAAATACCCTTACGGTAAGGTGTATCACCCAACCTTCATCGATACCGTTTTGGGCGGCATTAAGACTCGCTTCTTAAACGTTGAGCCAGAGGTTCTTGAGGCAGCTACCATTGCTTCTTTGAAGGACGGCAACCCTGTCTGCATGGCCTGCGACGTTATGCAGGAGTTCCCTCGCCACAATGAGGACTTCAACTACGTCCTCTCAACCGACACCATGGATTACAACGGCCTTTTTGGCGTTGATTTTGACATGGATCGCGCCTCAATGATTGAGAACTATGAGACTTCCCTTACCCACGCAATGACCTTCCAGGGCGTTGAGCTTGATAAGGACGGCAAGGCTAAGCAGTGGCGCATTGAGAACAGCTGGGGTAAGGACTCCGGTAAGGACGGCTACCTCATCATGAGCGCAGACTGGTTCCGCCTCTACGGCGGCGAGGCTGATGTTCGTCGTCAGTACGTTCCAGAGGACCTGCTCAAGGTTTGGGACGAGGGCGAAGATGTCCAGATTGATTTCTGGGAGAACCTTGGCTACTCCCTTGGTGGCCGTAACCGCAAGTAAGGCACACATACCCGTAGTCTTCTAAATACGGACATAAAAGCACCCATGGCCGGTACAGAATTTTCTGTGCCGGCCTTTATGGTCTATACTGATAAAAAAGCTCAAGCTTACTTTCTGGAGGCTCTCATGAGAACGATTTCAAAAGAGCGTGTCATTTTACGAGCCACTATCTTGGTGTTCTTTTTATTAATCTGGTATTGCGATTCAAGAGACATGCTTCCAGAAAACGGCCGCACTATCCTTACCATTCTTTTATTTGGTATTTTTTGGTTTATTGAGGCTAGGTTTATCAAACCTACTAGAACAGATCAAAACGTGCCGCGGAAACCTCGGCTGTAATCTTTCCGGCGCTGAGCTCTGTCAGTGCATCCGTGAACGCCGTTTCTTCTCCGCACCTAAAGTCTATGGCGAGAAAAACGTCCGCTCCAAACTCTGCCGTTATTACCTTGCCGCCGGTATCTGAGACCAGGCGTTGAATCTGCTCATACAGGTTATACGGGACCGACAACTCCACCCTCACAACCTGCAGCATTTCCTGAACAGCAGACGCTTCCTCAGCAGCAGCCAAAGCCTCTTGAGTTGCTGCTGTATACGCACGAACAAGTCCGCCGGGACCCAAAAGCGTTCCGCCAAAGTAGCGCGTGACAACGCAGCAGACGTTCTTAAGTCCCGCACCGCGCAATACCTCCAGCACCGGCATTCCCGCCGTTCTAGAAGGCTCTCCGTCATCGGAGGCACGCTCTGTTCCGTCCTCCAAGATCCACGCAGGCACGTTATGACGAGCGTTATAGTGCTTTGCTCTGACCGTGGTGAGAAACTCTTGCGCTTCTGTCTCTGTCTCTACATGACAAAGCTGGGCTATGAAGCGGCTTTTTCTGTCTTCAAAAAGACCTTCCGCAACAAAGTCCAGCTTGAGTGTCTTGTAGGATGTATCAGACATGGAGCAACTGCAGTGCCGCAGTTATGCGAGCACACAGACCTTCTCGCCAGCAGAAACCAGCTGGTCTGCAGAAGCAAGAACTTCTACGTTGCTGTACTCGCTAGAATTGGTGATAGCAAGAATAACCACCTCAGGAT
>CAUVJF010000021.1:0-19435 GCA_963552125.1 uncultured Atopobium sp. | reverse complement strand
CGTGGTGTCGGAGGCGGGACTTGAACCCGCACAACCGTTAGTAGGTCACTAGCACCTCAAGCTAGCGCGTCTGCCAATTCCGCCACTCCGACTTGCTTTGCAGCGAGGGATATACTAACACATCTTCAAGCAACTTTACTGAGAAAATTTAAAACTTTTTCTCAAAAGAACTTTGCGAGAAGATCGCCTTATCCCTTGCTTACTTCTGCCAACCAACAATGGTTGAAGGTGTGCTCTGGAAGAGTGCAGGACCAAAGTTAGCAAGACCCTTCTTAACAACGTAGCAGTCTGGACCAGTGTAGACAGGAAGGTATGCGTAAGTCTGCATCATCTTCTTCTCAGCCTCATTCATGAGCTTCATGCGCTCATCAAAGTTCTGAGTAGAGACAACCTTTGCAAACATCTCATCGGTCTCTGCGGAGCCCTGCTGACCAAAGTTGGATCCAGACTCAGAACCATAGAGCTGACCACCGTTGTTGTAAGAAGTTGAAGAGCCAACCCAACCAAAGAGGCAGACATCCCAAGAGCCAGAGGTAAGAACATCAGAGAACTCAGAAGATGGGTGAGAATCAAGGGTAAGATTAATGCCTGCGTCCTTGCACATCTTCTGGATTGCAGCAGCACGGTTCTTAACAGTAGTACCGTCACCAAACAGAGTGTAAGCAAAGGTTACCTGCTGGCCATCCTTCTCATAGTAATCGCCGTTAAGCTTGTAGCCTGCATCCTCAAGGGTCTTCTTAGCAGCAGCCTTGCGATCATCAGCAGACTTGAGGTTCTTAACATCGTCTGGGAGGTTGTTGTCATAACCAGCTGCCCAGTAAGGCCAAAGCATAGAGCCTGGTGCGTCCTCTTTCCAGTTAACACCCTGGAAGACAATAGAAACGATAGTTGCAGGATCAACAACCTGGCAGAATGCCTTACGAACTGCAACATCCTGAAGAACACCACGAGTAGAGTTGATCTCGATAACAGCAATAGACATACCAAGACCACGGCGAATCTGAGCCTTATCGCCAAGACCGGAGAAGTTAGAGAGAAGCTCAGCAGAACCAGAAACGGAACCACCGGTAGTGTCAACCTCTTCGTTCTTGAATGCGTTAATGGAAGCCTGGGTATCCATCTGCTTGTAGACAAGGGTATCAAGCTTAGGAGCGTCACCCCACCACTTTGGATTTGGCTTGAAGGTAACCTGAGAATCATCGAAAGAATCAACGATGTAAGGGCCAGAACCAAGCTCATTGTTTGGCTGATTGATGTAGCCATTGTTGAAGAAGTCTGGATCCTGAAGCTTTGGGTGCAGAGCATAGCTCAAGATGCTCTCGATTGGATAGACTGCTTCCTTCATGGTAATAACAGCAGTCTTAGCAGTATCGCCCTGCTCAACAGACTCATACTTGTTATAACCATCAGTTGAAGAAACCGCAAACTTTTTATTCTGACCACTCATAGTGATGAATGCGGTCTGAATTGCGGTCCAATCAATAGCGGTACCATCGTTGAAGGTAGCCTGATCAGTGAAGGTCAGGGTAGCAACCTGCTTGCCGTCCTTCTCCTCTACCTTGAATTCCTTGATGTAATCCTTGTTTGGCTCAAACTTATCACCATCAGCATTGTTAAGGAACAGGTCACGAGGGTTGATAAGACCGTGAAGGATGTTCATGTAAGAGGTATTACCAGCAAGTTGGTAGTAATTCCACTGTGGACCAATCTCGGTGATTGGCTGGGTCAAAGTACCGCCATCCTTAACCTCATCACGAGACTTAGGATTGTTGTACGTCTTGCCCTTCTCTGGAAGTGGAAGCTGATCCAGAGGAGTGTTTGCAGGAGAGCCGTCCTGTGGCTCAGTACCTGTGGTGGTAGAGCCGCCCTGAGGATTTGATGGAGCACAACCAGCAAGGCCAAGGCCTGCGGCGGTGATTCCAGTCAGAGCAAAGAACGAACGACGGGAAAAACTGTCAGCCATATGATCACCCATTTCGTTAAAGGCCTACAGATATTCACTTAACTATACGAAATTGCCTGAAAATACTCCATAGCAGAAACATTCCCGTAACAACCTCGTTCACTATTTGTAACAAAGAAAACCCGCACCTAGTTTTAAGTGCGGGTTTTCAGAAAATTTATTGAATCTTTGTTACTCGTTAGAGATGTGAGTAGCAGGAACCAGCTTACCGTCCTGGTAAATCATGCGCTCACGGGTACGCTCAATCTTTGGATCAGGAATTGGAATAGCCGAGAGAAGCGCCTTAGTGTAAGGATCTTGTGGGTTAGTGAAGACGTCTTCAGTCTCACCGTACTCAACAATCTTGCCCAGGTGCATAACAGCAACCGTGTCAGAAATGTGACGAATAACAGCAAGATCGTGAGCAACAAAGAGGTAAGAAATCTTCAACTGAACCTGAAGATCCTCAAGGAGGTTAATAATACCTGCCTGAATGGAAACGTCCAGAGATGCAATTGGCTCATCCAACAGAAGAATCTTTGGACTTGTTGCAAGAGCACGAGCAATAGCAATACGCTGACGCTGACCACCAGAGAACTGGGATGGGAAGCGGTCAACATAGTCTGGGTTGATACCAACCAGACGCATAAGCTCGCCAATACGAGTATTAATATCCTCTTTGTTCCAACCCTGTGCCTGAAGTGGCTCAGCCAAAACGTCATAGACAGGCATACGTGGGTCCAGAGAACTCATTGGATCCTGGAAGATAACCTGAAGATCTTTACGAAGCTCTCTACGCTGTGCAGCATTCTTAAGCTCAGCAACATCTTTGCCAAGGACCGTAATACGACCATCCTCAGGCTTCAGCAGATCCATAATCTGCATCAGAGTTGTTGATTTACCAGAACCAGACTCACCAACAAGCGCAAGGGTTTCTCCCTCATGGATCTCAAAGCTTGCACGGTCCACAGCAGTCATAGTGCCCTTGCTGCGCCTAATAAAGCCCTTACCCTGAACAGGGAAAGTCTTGGTAAGATTCTCAACCTTAAGTACAACAGGACGCTCGTTACGAGGAACATCAACCCACTTTGGAAGGATTGGCTCAAAGTCTGGATATACTTCAGCGTAAGTGAGCTTCTTCTCGCAAATCTCCTGAAGGTGGTGGCAAGATGCCAAGTGACCCTCGGCAGCATTTGCAGGAAGCAGCACTGGCTCTTTCTTGGAGCATTCCTCGGTAGCCATAGGACAACGTGGGTTAAAAGGACAACCAGTTGGAATGGCAGCAAGTGATGGTGGATTACCCTTAATAGGAACAAGCCTATGCTCTGCCTGAAGGTGAGGTTTTGGAACAGCACCCAGAAGACCCATGGTATAAGGGTGACGAGGCTCAGCAAAAAGTGTATCAACACTTGCGCGCTCTACGCCACGGCCTGCATACATAACCATAATGTCATCAGCGGTACCTGCAACAACACCAAGGTCGTGAGTAATCAGAACAACTGCTGCGCCAGTCTCTTTCTGTGCAACCTTCAAGACGTCAAGAATCTGAGCCTGAATAGTTACGTCAAGAGCGGTGGTTGGCTCGTCTGCGATGATGATGTCAGGGTTGTTTGCAATAGCAATTGCAATAACAACACGCTGACGCATACCACCAGAGAACTCATGTGGGAAAGAATCCAGACGATTCTCTGGATCAGTAATACCAACAATGGAGAGAAGCTCAATACAACGCTTACGAACGTCTGCCTTGCTCATGTGAGGATTATGGGTAAGCAGAGCCTCTGCAAGCTGATCTCCAATAGAGAACATTGGAGTCAAAGCAGACAGTGGATCCTGGAAGATCATAGAAATCTTAGTGCCACGAAGTTCTGACATCTCTTCATCGGTCTTACCAATGAGCTCCTCATTACCAAGCTTAATAGAGCCGGTAACGTGAGCGTTGTCATCAAGTAGACCAATAAGAGACAGAGCGGTTACTGACTTACCAGAGCCGGACTCGCCTACGATACCAAGAGTACGGCCGCCCCAAAGGTCAAAGTTAACACCGCGAACTGCATCTACACGACCAGCCTCAGTATTAAAGGAAACCTTAAGGTTACGAACAGAAAGAACTGGATCTCCTGTTGGAGCACCCTTTGGACCGTTTGATTCAAGCAGCTCGTAGCGAAGGACATCGTCCATCTCTACACTTCCCTGCTTTGTTGAAGTAGTAGTAGTGTCAGACATTATGCACGCTCCGTAGTTTCTTCAGAAACGATGCTTCCCTCAAGATCACCGAGCTGAGCGTCATCCTTGGAAGAATCCTCTTCCTGATCTTTAACGCTACCAGCAGCGCGTGAATAAGGGTCAAAGGCATCGCGAAGGCCGTCGCCGATGAGCTGCAGGCCAACACAAACAACAATCAGAAATGCCGATGGAATCAGAATCATCCATGGAGTAGTAAGCATTGCAGAAGAACCAGCACTCAGAAGATAACCAAGAGAGGTATCTGGTGCCTTGATACCAAGACCCAAGAAGCTGAATGCAGTCTCAGAGTTAATGCCACCAATAACAGCCAAGACCAAATCAATAATAAGAATTGAGCCAAGGTTTGGAATAAGGTGACGAATAATGATGGTAAATGGTGGTACACCCATATACTTAGCGGCCTTGACGTAATCTCTCTCACGCAAAGACAGAGCCATGGTGCGGATAGTACGTGCACGACCAATCCAACCAAAAGCAGTTAAACCAAAGATAAGCATGAGCCAACCAGACTCACCGCCTGATGCGCGAACAATCATAGCAACCAGCAAGAAGCTAGGGATGACCATGAGCATATCAAGAAGCCACATACCAATCTTCTCTGGAATGCCGCGGACATAAGCAATGGCAGTACCAATAATTGCAGAAATGATAGTAGTCAAAATTGCGTAGCTGATACCAATGGTCAAAGAACGGCCAAGGCCGTGGACAACACAGGCATACAGGTCAATACCAGCACCATCAGTACCAAACCAATGCTTTGCATTAGGAGCCATGTTAATTGCAGTAAAGTCAGCATCTGTGTAATTAAATGGGGTGGCATATGGTCCAAAAACTGCAATAAGAACCATAACTCCAAGAATAATCAAACCGATTACTGCAGAACGCTGGCGGAAGAAACGCCTTGCAATCAAGCCAGCATAGCTAATTCTTTTAACTTCTTTGTTCTCAGACTTAGCATCTGCCTGAAGCTCACGTTCAGCATTAGTAAGACCTGCATCAATGGAGACGTTTTTCTCGTCTTTATTCTGAAGCTCTTCTTTAGACATGTCCGCCTCCTTAGCTCATCTTAATTCGTGGATCAAGAGCAGCAGCAAAGAGGTCAGCCAGAAGAGCGCCAACAAGAGTCATTGCGCCAGAGAAAGCTGCAACTGCAACTGCACCGTGAATATTGTTGTTGTTAATACAGTTAATGAAGTACTCACCAAGACCGTGAATTGCAAAGACCTTCTCGGTCATAACAGCACCTGTGAAGATACCTGCAAGAGAGAAAGCAACTGAAACAGCGGTTGGAATCAAAGAAACGCGAAGAGCGTGCTTACGAATTGCCTTCTTACGAGTGAGGCCCTTGGCGCGAGCAGTACGAACATAATCTGCGTGCATCTCGTCAAGTAGGTAGGTACGCTGAGAGAGGTGGTAACCAACGGAACTTACGATAGTAAGAACAATGGTTGGAAGAATAATGTGCTGTAGGAAGTCAATAAGCCAAGTAAAGAAGTTTCCGGTATCTCCACTAGAAAGATCGGTAACGTAGAAAATACGAGAACCGGCACGTGCGTTAATCTCGATTGCTGCAAAAACAATCAAGATTGCCATAACAACAGTTGGGATAACAAGCAAAACCGAAGCAACGCCACTTAAGAAACGGTCCTGCCACTGATACTGGCGCTGAGCGGTATAAACACCCAGGCTGACGCCAATAACAACAGACAAAATGGTTGCTGGAGTCATAAGCAGAATAGAAGACATGAACCTAGAGCTCATCTCACGGTTAACATTATCGCCCGTTGGAGTCATACCAAGATCAAACTTAGTAAGCAGATTGGTAATCCAGACCTGATAACGCTCGATAACCGGGGTCTTATCATTCAGATTAGTCCTATACAGGTTTTCCTCAATAGACTCCTGTGGAGGACGTGGAGTACGCTGCTCAAAGTTGGAGCGTGGGTTCATAAATGATGATGCGAGGAAGAATGTGAGCGAAGTTGCAACAAAAATCATCACAATGTAGCTCAAAATCCTCTTTGTAACGTACCAAACAAACCGTGCCATTGACTCTCCTCACCGCCTTGCGCTTATCCACCCGATAAGCGAGGTTTTCTCGGTATGGCAACCTAGCATTCCTACAACAAACATGCCGTGAATACACAGCAAAGTGCAATTTTACCATGGATAAGTTATCTAACCCAAAAAATATCTCTTAGATATCCAAGATTATGCATACCAATCCCAGTAAAACGTATCCACATATAATGACTGTTTGAGTCCAGCGTGCAGGTCACAATCAAATTTGTTTACATATGAGAAACGTTATTGAAAATTCTGTTAAGAAGTAAAAGAAAACTACTATCTGTCGCATCCAACCATTTTGCCGTTATTCCCAACAGCAAATTTTCTCATGCTCCGCAGGCTACGAATAAAAAATGCCGAGAAACTCGGGTTTCTCGGCAGGTAATTCAAATATGCAAGCGACTGCTTAGCCAATAGCACCAACAGGGAATGTGAGAGCCATCACAATAGCGCAGACCAAGAAGATGGTTGTAGTGATGATGGTAAGGCGATCAAGGTTCTTCTCCATAATGCCTGAACCAGCGCTTGCGTTATACATAGATGCAGCAATCATGTCAGAAACGCCGGTGCCCTTTCCGGAGTGTGCCAAAACAAGCAGCACCGTCAAAATGCCAGAAAGTACAAACAGCACTAAAAGAATTGTATTCAGAACGCCCACGAGGTTCCCCCTCTTGCTGGCGAGAAGATCCAGCCCTAGTTATTTTCACGTACAACAGAAAAGAATAGCACACGCCACTCCCCTTTGGGAATGACGTGTGCCAAGTTGCAAAACAAACAAGAACTTAACAAATGAGCCAAGCGCCTCACCGGTGGTAAGGAACTTTGTCAGAGTTTAGTTCATTGCGCTCTTAACCATTGCAACGAAGGAATCGGCCTTGAGAGATGCGCCACCAACAAGTGCGCCGTCGACGTCCTCTTTCTCGAGGAAGCCGCCAACGTTCTCTGGCTTTGCAGAGCCACCGTAAAGAATACGGATGCCATCTGCAATTTCTGCACCAAAGATCTCCACCAAGGTCTTGCGAATTGCACCACAAACTTCCTGAGCGTCATCAGCAGTTGCAGTCATACCAGTACCAATTGCCCAGATTGGCTCGTAAGCAATAACGTACTTGGAAGGATCAGTAATCTCAAGACCCTCAGTGTCAGCCTTAATCTGATCAACAACAAACTGAACGTGAGTACCAGCATTGCGAACCTCAAGGGACTCACCGCAGCAAGAAATAGGAACGATGCCATGAGCCATCAAAGCCTTTGCCTTGCGATTAATGTCCTCGTCGGTCTCGCCAAAGTAGCCACGGCGCTCGGAGTGACCAATGATGCAGTAAGTTGCACCAACAGAGGTCAGCATTGCTGGAGAGGTCTCACCAGTAAATGCACCAGACTCCTCCCAGTACACATTCTGTGCAGAAAGAGCAACAGAAGAGTTGGCCTGAGAAAGAACCTCGGAAACGCCCTTAAGGTCTACAAGAGGTGGAGCAATAACAACATCAACGTTTCCAGTACCGGAAGCAAGCTGATCAACAATTCCCTGAGCAAGTTCAACGCCCTCAGCGAAAGTCTCATTCATCTTCCAGTTACCTGCGATCATACGATTACGCATCGAGAAGCGCCTCCACTCCTGGAAGTGCCTTACCCTCAACGAGCTCCATGGAAGCGCCGCCGCCAGTGGAAATCCAGCTCATCTTGTCAGCAAGGTGGAACTTGTTAACTGCTGCAACGGAATCGCCGCCGCCGATGATAGAAGTGCAATCAGCATCTGCAACAGCACGAGCAACTGCCTCGGTGCCCTTTGCAAACTGATCAAACTCAAAGACGCCCATAGGACCATTCCAGAAGACGGTCTTTGCACCCTTGATTGCCTCAGAGTAAAGCTCAACAGTCTTAGGACCAATGTCCATACCCATGCGGTCTGCAGGAATCTGATCGGAAGGAACTACCTCACCAACAGCGTCCTCACCAAAGTGATCGGTAACAACGTTGTCAACAGGAAGCAGAATCTTAACGCCCTTCTCCTCAGCCTTCTTGAGCATCTCGCCTGCGCGCTCAATCCAGTCTGGCTCCTGAAGAGAAGTACCAACGGTATAACCCTTAGCCAGGAAGAAGGTGTATGCCATACCGCCGCCGATGATAAGGGTATCAGCGGAGTCGATAAGGTGATCAAGAACACCAATCTTAGAAGAAACCTTGGAGCCACCAACGATAGCTACAAGTGGGCGCTCTGGGTTAGAGAAGATAGAGGTAAGAGTGTCAACCTCTTTCTCAAGCAGGAAGCCTGCGTATGCAGGAAGGTAAGCTGCTGGTCCCACAACAGAGCCCTGTGCACGGTGAGCGGTACCAAAGGCGTCAAGAACAAAGATGTCGCCATAAGATGCAAGGGTCTTTGCAATCTCTGGATCGTTCTTCTTCTCACGCTTGTCAAAGCGGACGTTCTCAAGAACAAGAACCTCGCCGTCCTTGAGTGCGTCTACAGCCTCACGGGCCTTCTCACCATAGGTGTCCTCAACAAACTTAACCTCGTGGCCAAGAAGCTCAGCAAGCTTCTCTGCAGCTGGACGCAGGGAAAGCTCTGGCTGGAAGCCGGTGCCATCTGGACGACCAAGGTGGCTCATCAGGATGACCTTTGCGTTGTGGTCGAGAAGATACTGGATGGTTGGAAGTGCAGCGCGAACGCGGGTGTCGTCAGTAACAACGCCGTCCTTCAGAGGTACGTTGAAGTCAACGCGCATAAGAACGCGCTTGCCGTTAACATCTGCATCGCGGACAGTCTTCTTTGTAAAAGCCATGTCACTCCTTTAAATACGTTTCCAACAAAAGAAGGCGCGATCGCGGCAGATGCTGCGACCGCGCCTAAGGCGTCTATGTAACTAGAACTTAAGCAACGAACTTCTCGAAGTACTTGATGGTGCGGACCATCTGAGAAGTGTAGGAGTTCTCGTTGTCGTACCAAGAGGTGACCTGAACAAGAGTGGTGCCGTCGCCAAGGTCAGAGCACATGGTCTGAGTTGCGTCGAAGATGGAGCCGTGGGTCTCACCGACGATGTCGCGGGAAACGATGTCATCCTCGTTGTAACCAAAGGTCTCTGGGATGGTCTCTGCATATGCCTTCATTGCAGCGTTTACCTCAGCAGCGGTGACCTTCTTGTCAACAACAGCATAGAGGTTGGTGAGGGAGCCAGTTGGCGTAGGAACGCGCTGAGCAGCACCAATGAGCTTGCCGTTGAGCTCAGGAAGAACAAGGCCAATAGCCTTAGCAGCACCGGTGGAGTTAGGAACGATGTTCTCTGCACCAGCACGGGAACGACGGAAGTTACCCTTGCGCTGTGGGCCGTCGAGGATCATCTGGTCACCAGTGTATGCGTGAATGGTGGTCATGATACCGGACTTGATAGTTGCGAAGTCGTTGAGGCCCTTTGCCATAGGAGCAAGGCAGTTGGTGGTGCAGGAAGCTGCGGAGATGATGTTGTCATCTGCAGTGAGGGTCTCGTGGTTAACGTTGAAGACAACGGTTGGGAGGTCATTGCCTGCAGGAGCAGAAATGACAACCTTCTTAGCACCAGCGTTGATGTGAGCCTGTGCCTTGTCCTTAGAAGTGTAGAAACCAGTGCACTCAAGAACAACGTCAACGTTGAGATCGCCCCAAGGCAGGTTGTTAGCGTCTGCCTCCTTGTAAATAACAATCTCGTGACCGTCAACGATGATGGAGTGGTCAGTTGCCTCTACCTTGTGATCGCGGGAATAGTTGCCCTGAGTAGAGTCATACTTCAGAAGATATGCAAGCATCTCTGGAGAAGTAAGATCGTTGATTGCAACAATCTCGGAACCCTCGTGACCAAACATCTGCCTAAATGCAAGGCGACCAATGCGGCCAAAACCGTTAATAGCAACCTTTACTGCCATACGTAATGCTCCTTTCGGTGACCCAGAGCCATTCTCCGGATTCATTAACATTTAAACCGTACACCGTGTATTTTACCGCACTCACCGATAACTTATGCATCTTTTTCTAAATCCTGAACGATTTTTTCCAAACGAAGCAATCGGTGATACATGGCGGACTTGGATACGGGTGGTACAAACGACTCCCCTAGCGCAGATAATGACAGCTCAGGGTTATCTTTTCGTGCAAGACAAAAATCTCTGACCGCTGGCGGCAGAGCTCTGAGTCCAATGAGTTTCTCGGCCTTTTCTATAAGCGCCAACTGGTCTGCCGCTGCATTTGAAGAGCGCGTTTGATTTGCCATCTCTGCGTTGACAACTCGGTTGACGTTGTTGCGATAATGCTTTTGCACGCGGGTAAACGCAATAGCGCGCGCCATAGTTGGCGCACCAATCTCTCGCAAAAACTTGATGATATCGTCGGAGCTCTTAAGGTAGACAGCATAGATTTCTCTGGTGCGCATGAGTGCATTGGTATGGCGGTTACGATGATTAAGACGTGCCTTGACCCCAATGGATCCCATAAGTTTTACCAGCTCAGTGGCAAATCTTTCTCCCGAGACAGCAATCTCTAAGTGAAAATCTTTTAAGGGATCGGCCAAAAATCCACCCGCCATAAACGCTCCGCGCAAAAAAGCTCGCTGCGCCTGTTTGGTGCGAATAATACTCTTTGGAATGCCGCTTACCAGGCCTTCTCCCGGTATATAAATACCAAGAGCGGAAAGCGCTTCTGCAAGCGAATCCTGGTTAGAAATCTCAAGCAAATAGTTGCGTTTCTTATGCATGATAGAACGACGGTACTCAACGGAAGTACCCAAATCAAACAAACGGCGAGAAGAACTAATAACGGTACGGGCAACCGTGCCAGTCTCGGTAACAATGCGAACGGCAAATTTACCAGGGCCGTGCATCGACAACGTTCCGGAAACACGAATAAGCGCAGAAAGCTGTGCTAATTCACACTCCGTCTGAAGTTCTGGTACGCTAACCAGCTCATTTTTTACCAGGGCTGTATAGGACATGGCAGACTAACTTCTACTCAGCCTGCTGAGACTTCTTCTGAGCCGCATCAAGATCGCGATGGAAAAGCGTTACGCGATAGCCCTGGCTAGTAAGATGCTCTGCCGTAGCACGTGCGATTGCAACACTTCTATGCTGGCCGCCTGTACAACCTACCGCAATAGAGAGCAAACTCTTGCCTTCCTGCACATAGCCAGGCATTACTACATCAAGCAGCTCAAACCAAGACTTGAGGAATTTCTTAGTAGTGCCATGCTGAAGGACAAACTGAGCTACTGGCTCATCAAGACCGGTAAGTGGTCTGAGCTCTGGATCATAGTAAGGGTTTGGCAGGAATCGCACGTCAATCATAAGGTCAGCCTCAACGGGCAAACCATTTTTGAAGCCAAAGGAAAATACGCTAACATCCATAAGCTGCTGTTCAGCAAGCTCTGAAAATGCACGACGAAGGCGGCTCTTGAGCGTATTAGTACGCATAGACGAGGTATCTAGGACAACATCTGCCAGCGCTTTTATGTCCTGTAGCTGTGCGCGCTCCCTAGAAATTGCAGATGAGAGATTTTCTCCCTCCTGCGCTAAAGGATGACGACGGCGATTCTCGCTATAGCGACGCATGAGTACTTCGTCTGAGGAGTCCAGATAGACAATCTTGTACGTGAGCTCGTGATCTGCAAGAGACTTCAGAGCTTCAGAGATGTCATCAAAGAGACCTTGCGAGCGCAAATCGCAGGTAACGGCCAAGTGGCGGCCAACACCTGTGTTAATGCCCACAAGGTTAGAAAGCTGCAAAATAAGAGCTGGTGGCAGGTTATCAATGCAGAAATAACCCATGTCCTCAAACACATGAAGCGCCTGCGTACGACCCGATCCAGACATACCCGTAATAATGACAATGTCGGGAATAACTGAAGATGTAGGATCGTTTTTCTTCACAGGCGCTCCTTAAATACGTGACGAGAAAACCTTACCGCTCCAAGCGTTAATCCTCAAGTGCTGCAGCAAACCAAGAGGTAATTGAAGTTGGATGTGTAATGGCTGTACCTGAAACAACCGCCCAAGCGCCTGCATCAAGAGCATCTTTTGCGTCTTGTGGTGTGTGGACGTGACCCTCGCAAATAATGGCAATACCTGGAAATTCAGTAGTTGCCTGCTGGAGAAGGGCAATGTCAGGGCCATCGTCAAGCGTTGTATCAATAGCGGCCTTGTTGTGAGAAAGTGTGGTTGAAACAAGATCACAACCAGCGGCAACAGCGCGTCGAATGTCATCCATAGTCATGCAGTCAGCCATGATTAGCACGTCAGACTCTGCACGCAGAGTTGCAACAGTCTCTTCAAAGGTTCTACCATCAGGCCTTGGACGGTCTGTTGCATCCAGGGCAACAACATCTGCGCCAGCGTGAATACAAGCACGCGCATGACGAAGCGTAGGAGTAATGTAGACACCCTCATGACCCTCTTTCCAGAGGCCAATCACAGGAATTTCAACTCTGCCTTTAATGGCAGAAATATCAGACAAACCCTGGCACCTAATAGCTGCAGCGCCGCCAAGCTCACAAGCGCGAGCAATCTGAGCCATGGTCTCTGGATGCCTCATAGGCTCACCAGGATACGCCTGGACGCTGACGATGAGTTTTCCTTTAAGTGACTCGACAAGCTCTGAATATGCCACGGTATTCTCCTCACAAGAATGTACGTACGTTAAAGGTGCGTGTCTTTGCGGCGTGTCTGGTCAGCAAATAATTTACCTGCTGACGTGCTTTTTCCTAAAGACGTGTCTCTAAATAGCCAGGTAGAACAAGGTTTTCTGCAGCTCCAATAAGAGGAGCTTCTCCACCAAGCGTGCCCTTCACAAGAGGCGTTGCCTGAACGGGAGGCATTGCCTGCAGCTTAAATGCAGATGCGAGCGCCTCGTGCCAGTACTTACCACACTCTGCCACGGAGCCAGACAGAATGATGACAGAAGGGTCAAGCATGTTACACATGCTTCCCAGAACCTCACCAAGTGCGCGGCCCGAGCGCTCCTCTGCAGCCTGCGCGATCTTCTCGCCAGCAAGAGCCCTGCGGTCAATCTCGGCGCCATCAAGAGCAGAACCGTCTTCAAGCGTGTCGGAGCCACCAAGGCGGACGTACTCGCGAATAATGCCAGGACCTGCGGAAACAGGCTCAAGGTGAGAAGTTCCACCACAAGGACAATCAACGCCTGCAGCTGCTGGAGTTGCAACGTGACCAATGTGACCAGCCTCATCGTGAGCACCCAGCATCAAGATGCCGTGGTTCACAAAGGCGCCACCAATGCCCGTGCCAACAGCTACGGTTAAAACGCTATCTTTGCCGTGACCAGCACCGTGACGAGCTTCGCCCAAAGCGTGAGCATGAACGTCATTAAGGACGCTGCACGGAAGACCAAACTCACTGGTAACTGCAGAGCCAAGAGCGGTTCCGCCCCAGCCTGGCATAAGCTCATTTGCATAGGTGATGTCGCCCGTACGAGGATCAACAACACCAGCAGAAGAAATGCCCACGCCAGAGATGGTAAGATCCAGCTCTTCTGCACGAACAAGAGCCTCTCTAATTGCCTGGAGAACGGTGGCAAGAACCTGCTTGCCACCCTCTTTTGCGTTAGTTGGGACCTTCTTTACGGACTGTACGTTTGGAGCGTCAGTGCCGTTAAGGGTGACTATGCCGCAGGCAATTTTTGTGCCGCCAATATCAACAGCACAAACATGTGTTGGAGAAAAAGACTTAGAGTCCATGGTATCCCCTCTTGTTTAGAGAAGGCCGTTTGCAATAAGAACCTGCTTGATTGCCTCACGGTTCTGTCCATCAAGTGGCTTAACAGGGCGAGGCATCTGGTCAGAATCAAAAATGCCCATGAGGTTAAGTGCGCACTTGAATGCGCCAACGCCAGCACCATACCCCTGAACGCCTGTTGTGACATCAAAGATATGGGAAATCTCATTGAGGCGATCCTGCTCACGCTTGACCTCTGCCCAGTTACCTTCCTGAGCTGCCTTCCACATGCGGACGTAGCCCTCTGGCTCAACATTAGCAAGACCTGGTACAGAACCATCTGCGCCAGAGAGAAGAGCGCCGTCAACAACAATCTCATGGCCGGTTAGAAGGGTTAGAGGATGACCGTTCTTCTCGTTTTCCTGAACAAGATACCTGAAAGAAACGTCATCGCCAGAAGAGTCCTTAACACCTGCAAGAACACCCTCTGCGCCCAGACGAGCAAGCATCTTCCAAGGAAGTTTAGTGTGAACGCAGACAGGAATGTCATACGCAAACAGAGGTACATCCAGCTCCTGGTGGAGAATGCGGAAGTGCTCCTCAACATCAGCTGGGCCGCCAAGTGCGTAGAAAGGAGCGGTTGCCACAAGAGCATCTGCGCCCAGTGCAAGGGCACGGCGACCGTGCTCCAAGACGCGCTCGGTCTCGGTATCAATGATGCCCACAAGGACCGGAACACGGTGGTCAACAATGCGAACAGCCTCGCGAACAATCTGATCGCGACGCTCATCAGTTGCAAAAACAACCTCACCGGAAGAGCCAAGGAAGAACAAACCATCCACGCCAGCTTCAATGAGACGATTAATGGAGCGCTCAAAAGACACAACATCAAGCTGATGGTCTGGGGTATCTGGGGTTACAACTGGTGGAACAACACCGCTAAAAGGTACGTTACTGGACATGCTTTATCCTTTCACACGTTGGAAAATCCAACTGGTTTCATACAACAATGTACTGAAGTAGCCGACCAAAGCATTGATCAAAAGCAACTTCAAAGAACCTACGTAATTATAGTCCGCTTAGTTATGACAAAGCCCTGATATAACCTCGCAAAGATAGTTGATTTGCTCGTTCTCAAACTGATTGATGCGCTCGTGGCCAAACTTGGGGTACACGCGCATTTCCTTCTGTCCTGGCAAGCGATTGTACAGCGCAAATGTTCCCTCAGTGGGAGCACTTTGGTCCAGCAAAGCCGTGCCGATAAGCGCTGGAACACGCACAAGTTCTGCCGCGCAGGCACTGTCGAGAAGACCGACCGCGTCGATAGCCGCATCTGACTGCAGAGTATCTCCACACCCGACATGCGCTCGCAGGGTTGTTGCGTTGTCGGCAAAGAGCGGGTTCAGTGCCATGGTAACGCTCACTTCCTTGGGCAGAAGCGCTGCCGTAAACAATGCTTGCGAGCCGCCTAGACCTTCTCCCCAGGTGACGGTTGTGCGCCCAAGGAAGCGCGATGCAACCACGGTAGTTACCAGTGCGTCATCGATGAGCTGCTTGAGCGTGGAGGATGCGGCGTCGCCTGGGTTGATGAGCGCGCGGGCAAGCTCTTCTGCGGTCAACGCTCCCCTCCAGGCGTCTTTGAGTTGAGGCTCGCACGGACGAGCCTCCAGAGCTACAACAGGCATGCCAAGCGCCGAGAAACGCAATAGGTGCAACCAGCTACGCGCTCCCCGGCCAAGATCGGAGAAGAGCACCACCGCGGGCAGCTTTGCCGATGCGGGCAGCTCTGCTGGAGCTAGCGGTTCTGCCACCGACACACCTGCTGGAAGAATGACGCGAGCGCGCAGCTGCGTCTGGTCAGTTGAGGTGAATGTGATGCGCTTAAACGTTGCCACCTGGGTAGCAGACGGAAGCTCAACCACACTTTTTACCTGCGCATTTTGTGCAAACGTTACCGACGTCTCCCAAAATGATTCAAAGTTTGATGGTCTAAGCCACGCACCGCGATAAGAACGGGCATCTTCAAGCCTTTGTGTTAAGCCTCTCATGCTTTCACCTCGCCTTCTGCTTGAGCAGGAAATGACGAGTCCAACTCTTCAAGAGCTTGCTCTCCCTTGTCTGAGCAGAAGAAATCAATGATCTTATCGTCAAAATCGCCAATCTCTTCATGCGCATATCCGGGATAAAGAAGATGTCTCTTTGGGCAGGTCAAGGCATTGTAAGCCGCAAACTGAGCCTCTGGTGGAACTACCGGATCATCAAGTCCAGTACCAAAAAGCACAGGACAGGTAACCAGGCGTGCAAAATTAGCTGAATCAATGTAGGCAAGCTTTGCAAAAACCTCATCGACACGAGAGCCATCTGCGTCAAACCAACGGGAATAATAACGGATGCCCTCGTAGGCAACCTCATCAGCATTAAGCTCCCACACACACCTAAAATCAGTGAGGAAGGGATAAAGAATTGCTGCCCTATTAATCAAGTCTTGATTAAGTGCGCAGGTAGCAAGACCAATACCACCTCCCTGCGAGGCGCCGTTTACAAAAACGCGATCTGTATCAATCCCTTCAAGCTGGCGAACAATTCTGCAGAGCAAGCGAATGTTCTGATACAGATGAACAAAGTAAAGGTCCTCTACTGGTCCATCCAGTCCGAGCACCAAGTGGCCAGAGACGGTAGTGCTCTTATACGAGCTTCCGTCCAAACTACGGCCACCCTGCCCAGGATTATCAAGCGCAATCAGTGAGTAGCCCAAGCCCAAAAATGAGCTCTGCTCAAACCAACTGCGAGAAGATCCTGGATAGCCATGGAACTGTAAAACAAGCGGAGTTTGTACGCCTGAGGCAGTCTGTGGACGCAGGTACTTTGCGTAGACTTCCGCGCCATCAATACCTGCAAACGTAAGATCAAAAAAGTGTGCTGAAGCAGTTGACGTGACCTCTGTTGAAGGAACAATCTGCCAGCTTAGAGGAACGTTATCTGCTTCCTCCATACGTGCCTTCCAAAACGCCTCAAAATCCGAAGGATAGGGCGTCAAAGCATGAGCTGCCTTCAATTCTGCAAGCTCAAGCGTTTCTTGGTGCATTGATCCACCTAACAAGCTAAAAGAGCGCAGCCTAAGCTGCGCTCTAGTCAAACAAAAACGTAAGCGCTACTCACCCAGTTTAGGATGAAGCAAAGATGGTGCAGCACCCAAAAGCGTCTTAGTGTAAGGATCTGTTGGGTGCTCAAAGACCTGCTTAGCAGGACCATCTTCCATAATCTGACCGTGATTCATAACAATGATGCGGTCAGAAACATAGCGGACAGTCTGAATATCGTGCGAAATAAAAATCATCGAGAGACCCAGCTCAGACTTGAGGTCGGTGAGCAGGTTCAAGATCTGTGCGCGAACAGAAACGTCCAGTGCGGAAGTAGGCTCGTCAGCAATGATTGCCGATGGGTTCAGAGAAAGCGCACGTGCAATTGCAACGCGCTGACGCTGACCACCAGAGAGCTGACCAGGAAGGGCGCGAAGTGCGGAATGTGGAAGTCCTACCAAACCGACAAGCTCATTAATACGGGCTTCTCGCTCCTGCTCTGTTCCTACCTTATGCACGAGCAGTGGATCCATAAGCTGGTCTTTAACAATCATACGAGGGTTAAGAGCAGTTGCTGGGTCCTGGAAGACAACAGAGACAACGCGTCCAATCTGCTTTCTAAGCTCTGGAGTACGCTTGGTAACATCCATTCCCTTGAAGTACACATGACCGGACGTTGGTGACTGAAGGCCACACATGACATTTGCAGTAGTAGACTTTCCGCAGCCAGACTCGCCAACAATACCAATGGTCTCACCAGGCATAAGCTTGAGAGAAACATTCTGTACTGCGTGAACCTTATTAGGCTTAAAGATTGAACCCGTACGTGTTTTAAACGTAACCGAAATATCATCGAGGAAGATAATTGGCTGCTCTTCAGTTGTTGTAGCCATTTACCTCACCTCCTTTTGAGAACGCTCAAGGTAAGGCACAAGACCATGCTCCTTCAGATACTCATCAGGCAGCTCAGAGAAACGATGATGCTTACCAGGAATCTGTTTGATAACAGGGTGAACCTCAAGACCCAAGTCTGGGTGACTTGAACGAGGAGCAAACCTATCGCCTGTTGGGAAGTCTTCTGGAGAAGGAACAGAACCTGGTACCTGGTGAAGCCTGGTACCGTCCTGTGCGCCCTCCTCAATGGAAAGAACAGAGCCGAGAAGACCGCGGGTGTACTCGTGAACAGGATTGGTCAGAAGCTCAGTAGTAGCTGCCTGCTCAATAACCTGGCCTGCATACATAACGGTAATCTCAGAAGCAACCTCTGCAACAAGTGCAAGGTCGTGGCTAACAAAGATCATTGCGAAGCCAAGACGACGCTGGAGGTCATTCAAGAGCTTGATAACCTGCTTCTGAACAGTAACGTCCAGAGCGGTTGTTGGCTCGTCGCAGATAACCAGTGAAGGATCGCGGGTTAATGCCATAGCAATCAGAACACGCTGACGCTGACCACCAGAAAGCTCATGTGGATAAGACTCAAGCGTACGCTTTGGATCCAGACCTACAAGCTCTAGAAGCTCCTCTGCGGAACGAGTGCCTCCCCTGCTGGTAAGTTGCTTCATCTGAGAAGAGATAAGCATGGAAGGGTTCAGCGAAGAGAGAGCATCCTGATACACCATTGCAAGCTCGTGACCAAGCAGCTTGCGGTGCTCTTCTTTGGAGAGCTTCAGGAGGTCTTGGTCTTTGTAGAGAACCTCGCCAGTAATGGTTTCCTTTGGATCAGTCAGACCCATGATGACCTTGGTGGTAATTGACTTACCGCAGCCAGACTCGCCGACCAGCGCCATGCACTGACCAGGACGGACATCAAAGCTTACGTGGTCTACAACCTTGACGTCTCCGTGAGACTCAAAGCTGATGCAAAGATCTTTAACACTGAGCAATGGAGCAACGTCAAAGTCTGGCTTACGTCTGTCTGTTCTGGACAGCTCAACCTCTTTGAGTGCATTAAGTCTGCGCTCAAGGGACTCTGCCTGCTCTGCGTACGCGCGAACTGGATCAGATGCGAGAATGTCATCTGCACGCCTAGAGTCAGAGTTCTCTGTATCTACAGGAGCGCCAGGTGCTGCTGCCATAGCATCAGTAAGACCCTCGGAGAGGATGTTCAGTGCCAGGCAGGTCATCATAATAGCCAGGCCTGGGAAGAATGCCTGCCACCAACGACCAGCAAGAACGCCAGCACGAGCATCAGCAAGAATATTACCCCATGTTGGAGTTGGCTCTGCAATACCAGCGCCAATAAAGGTCAAAGATGCCTCAAAGATAATTGCATCCGCTACCAGCGTAACGGTAAAGACCATGATGGGAGCAATGCAATTACGAAGAACGTGCTTCCATAAAATCCAAGGTGCACGAGCGCCAGAAACAATGGTTGCCCTTACGTAATCCTCGCCGTACTCACTTACGATGTTTG
>CAUVJF010000020.1:0-20225 GCA_963552125.1 uncultured Atopobium sp. | reverse complement strand
GTGACAAACGCGTCATCCTGCTTAATCATGCCAGCAATGTCGGGCTTCTGAACCATCACGCCCACTACCTGCGAGGACTGCCCCTGTTTGAAGGGTGCAAAAACCACGTTGTGGATTCTTCCTAACTTGGAAAACCGCTCTTCTCCCGCATGCTTGCCCTTTGTAGCAGGCTTTTTGGGAAGAAGGACCTTTGCGCCTAGGAGCTCGGTTGTTTTCACGTGAAACCTCTCTATAAAAAACGGGACGTCATAAGGCGTCCCGTCACATTGCTTGTAAGTGAGGCTTATGCCTCCTGGTAGCCCTCGCCAGCGTGATCCTGCTCGTGGGACTCAACGTTCTCGATGCGAACAGCCTGAGCCTCAGCGGTTGTGGCGGTTGGCTCTGGAACAACAAAGGAGTCTGCAACAACATCAGCAGCATCTGCGACAGTGTTAGAAGCAGAGGTCACAGCATCAGAAAGTGACTCACGGAGCTGATCCATGCGCTCGCGAGCAAGGTCAACCTTAGCGCGGAGCTCGTCGGTCTTTGCGTCAACAGTAGGCTTGACCTCGTCAATCTTAGTGCTCACAACCTTAGATGTGCGCTCATAAGAATCAAGTGCGGAATCCCATGCGTCATTGACAGCATCTGCAGCCAAAGCGCGAGTCTCCTCGCCGGAACGTGGAGCCAGGAAAAGACCAGCTACAGCGCCAGCAGCAGCACCAAAAATAGCGCCTAGAAAGAAACCAGCAGACTTCTTGCTCATAAGTACCTCCTGTTAAACAGCAAAACGCTGTATGTAATCATACCGCAATAAGGGCGTTTATCGAACGGGCTTTGGACGAGGAACGTTAATCATGTTCCAGTCGTCTGGGACGTCAGTGACCTCGGAGTCGTCAGTGGCGTCCTCGGCAGCCGTTGCCTCGGCGAGCTCGACGGCGGTTGCGGGCTCAGCGGCAGCGGGCTCGGCGGCGGACTCGGCGTCGGCAGCGTCAGCTGCGTCAGCTGCGTCGATGCCTGCGACCTCGGCGTTGTTCTCTTCAGCGTCTGCAACCTCAGCCTCAACTGCATCAGCAGCAGCTGCATCAGCGACGTCCTCGAAGGAGTTGTCGGCGACGTAATCCTCAGCTTCTACGCTCTCTACCTGGAGTGCAGCGCCCGCCTCAGGTTCTGCGGAGTCTGCGGGCTCGTCGGTCTTCTCGCCGTCAAGGCTCTGGATGAGTGCAACAAGGCCAGAAACGATTGCGTTGATGTCTGGATCGGCCTCGTCCTGGTTGCCATACGCCCAGTTGAGGAGCCATACAGCGCTGGAGAGCGAGGCTGCAACCAACACGTCGTCTGGACATGCGAGGATGATCTCGTAGAGGCCGCGACGGGAATCTACCAGGGAAGTCTTGCCCGAAGCAACGTCTCCCGCAAGGTTGGTCAGGGCCAGGAGCTCGACGGTTACGTGCTCAAGCAGGTGCGCAACCTCGGTGTCTTTGGCAACAAGACCGAAGCGAGCGTCGGCGTCACCCAAGCACAGATGCTCGGAAAGGCCCGGCAGAAGCTCAAGTACGCGCTCAGTTGCCTCAGCATTTTCCGAGGTCAAACGTGGCGCTTTAGCCGAAAACTCAACGGTAGCGGTCAAGTTTTTGGGTCCTACCACAACTTTTTTGATAGAAATCAACTGCGCCATTTCAACCTCTTTCTATTGGTTCACTCTATTGTAATCATTCTTTTAGTTATTCATTTTCTGATGTGTCAGTGTTTTCGCCTGCTGGCTCAGATTCACCGTCTACCTGTGGTTCTGGGGCAATTACACGCAACAAAGATAGTCGGCGACGACGCATCGACTGCACACGAAACACGTAGCCATCCTTCTCAAAAACCTCACCTGGGCGAGGCAGATGATTTGCCAAATCCAGCACAAAGCCCGCGATAGTCTCGTACTCCTCGGACTCCCCTACCGGCCATCCAAGTTCAGCTGCATCATTGAGCGAGAAACGACCGTCTACCAGCCACTCTCTATCAGAGAGCTGCGTCAGGTACTTGTTGTCCGGATCAAACTCGTCCTCAATCTCGCCGACAATCTCCTCGACAATGTCCTCGATGGTGATGACGCCGGCAGTTCCACCGTACTCGTCAACTGCGATAACCATCTGATCGCGGCTTGTCTGCATCTCGGTAAGCAGCGGAATGATGTCTTTGGTATCAGGCACATAGTCCGCGGAACGCACGAAGCGCGCGATCTTCTCGTTGCTAGCGTGCTGGTCAAGCGCCGGCTCCAGCAAATCTTTGATGTGAGCGATGCCCACGATGCGATCGATATTCTCGTGGTAGATAGGGATGCGCGAGAAGCCCGTCTGGCGCATGACGCGCAGGACCTCGGCGATAGTTGCGGTGTCCTCCATGGCGGTCATGTCAACGCGCGGGACCATTACCTCGCGGACAACAGTGTCGCCCATCTCGATGACCTCGTGGATCATGGATTTTTCTTCTTCAGAAAGGTCCTCGGAATCCTTGACGATGTAGCGGAGCTCTTCCTCGGTGACCTCTTGATGGTCGTTGGTAGTGTCAATGCCCATCAGCGTGGTAACCGCATCTGCCGAGGCAGACGTGATGAACACGAGTGGACGCACAATCTGCATGAACGCCTTCATAGGGCCGACGACTGCTTTGGCCACTGCCTCGGAGTTTGCTAGGCCAATACTCTTTGGAACCAGCTCGCCGATGACCACGGAAAAGAAGGAAACAATCAGCGTAATAGCCACGACAGCTAAAGGAAGCGCCAGGTCAGCGTGGACACCAATACTAATAAGCCAAGTGCCAAATGGCGCGGAAAGGCTTGTTGCAGCAAATGCTGAGGACGCAAAACCTACCAGGGTAATTGCGACCTGGATTGTTGCGAGGAAATATCCGCGATCAGTGGCAATGTCAATGACAGCAAGGGCTCTTGGATCGCCCTCGTCCACGTCCGCCTCAAGTGCCGCGCGACGAGAGCTAACAATGGCCATCTCGGCCGCAGAAAAAAAGCCGTTTACCAGGGTAAGCAGCAGAGTTATTCCAATACTTAACGCAATGTCCATCGAGTGTATGGGCACCTACCTCTTCGAAGTTACTTTTTGTACAGACTATTGTACTCTAACGCGCTCTACCTTGTAGTCTTCAGGAATTTGACACAGTCTCGCCATGAAACGCTGGGAGGCTGACGGTGTCGGAAGCGGCGGCGTGCTGACGTCAACTATACGAGTAGCACGCTTTTCCCGCGATGCGAATCACTTTTCTGCGGTTCAAACCGCAATTTTAATGTCATGCTTCTCTATTTTTCTGCGTTAATTCTGACTAACAAGCAGTTCTCAATATTTGATACAGAATTTTGAATAACTTGTCCAATTAATTCATTGCCATGAATACGTAACTTTCACGCCTAAAATTATGTGCCGAAAAAGGTAAAAAACCCGTTTAGTTGGAAATGAAAACTTAAAATTAGCCAATTTATCTCCAACTAAGACGATTTTTTACCGCTTCAAAAACTTTTATCTGGGCAAACGCTATATACAGAAACCTGTATTCTCCAACTAAACGGATTTTTTACCACTTCGGGGTCGCTCCGGGGTCACTCCGGGGTCGCTTCGGGATCACTCTGGGGTCACTCCGGGGTCACTCCGGGGTCACTTCGGGGTTATTTGAATCATTCTTACCCACTTAACTCCCCCTACAGCAAAAGACCCCCACATTCAGCATGAATGTGGGGGTCTCCCTCAATATACCGCTGGATTAGAGCTGCTTGCCAGCCTCGACCAGGCCCTTGACCTGCGCACGAACGGCATCCAGGTCCTCATCGGAAGGAAGCCAACCGATAGCGTGAACAGGCAGTGGCATGGTAAACTCAGCTGCCTCAAGCTCGGCCTGAACCATCTTTGGTCCAAGTGGAGCCCAGCCGTAAGAGCCAAACGCAAAGCCAATACGGTGGTCATTCTTTGGAGAAAGACCGCTCATATAGGTCAGGAAGGAAGAAACGGTAGGCAGGAACTTAGAGTTCAGCGTAGGCGAACCAACGCAGACATACTTGGAATCCAAGAAGTGATACATGACGTTGGAGATATGAGTCTCCTTGAGGTCGATGAGCTGGGCAGGAATGCCTTCAGCCAGAAAACCGTCCAGAAGAGCGTGAGCCATCTTGTCGGTTGAGCCCCACATGGAGTCGTACACAACCAGGGCTTTCTCCTCAAGCTTGCCGGTAGTCCACTCCTCGTACTTGGAGATGATGTCGGCAATGTGGGAGCGCCATGCAACGCCGTGAGCTGGGGCGATAATATCGATGTTCTCCAGACCAATGCCCTTAACTGCGGTAACAGCGGAGTCAGCCTGACGACCGTAAGGGAGAACGATGTTTGCGTAGTACTTGCGAGCCTGCTTCATGACCTCGCAGTAGTCGGACTCGTCCTCAAAGCGGGTGCTTGAAGCGTAGTGCTGACCAAATGCATCGTTGGAGAAGAGGATCTTGTCGTAGTCAGAATACGTGACCATGTTGTCTGGCCAGTGGACCATTGGGGTCTGCACAAAGGTCAGGGTGCGCTTACCAATGTTGAGCGTATCGCCCGTCTTTACGCCGTTGACGTTGATATTCTCGCCATAGAAAGCCTTGAGCTCCTTGACGCCCTGAGGTGCGCTTGCGTAGACCTCGGCGTTTGGCGCGAGCTCCAGAATGCGAGGAACGCTGCCGGAGTGGTCCATCTCAATGTGGTTGCAGATCAGAACGTCAATCTTTGCTGGATCGATGATGCTCTTAATGCGCTCGACCAGCTCCTCGGAGAATGGGCGCTTGACGGTGTCAATGAGCGTGACCTTCTCGTCCAGGATAAGGTATGCATTGTAGGTGATGCCCTGCTCAGTGGTGTAGCCGTGGAACTCGCGAGCGTTCCAATCCAGGGCGCCTACAAAGTAGACATCGGGTTTGATTTCGACAGAACTAAGCATGTGTCCTCCAAAGACCACAGTGCGAAAATTTGACACTACAAGGATATCATTTGCCGGCTCGTGAATGTATGTTCACGTAAACTTTCCAGATAACTTTAACCCAATAGATTATGAGAAATTGAGTTATGACTATCTATATTTCCTGTAATGGATAGTAAAAATAAGGGCTATTACCACAAGAGTAATACAGCCTAAACCAACATAAGTTATTCCAAATCCTGAAAAGTCTAAGGCAATTCCAATTAATGGATCCGAAACCACTGATGCAATTTCTTCAATCTGATTTGATACAGAAAGTAATGTTGCGCGATTATTCTCTTCAGCGATTAAATTCATTTGATTGTTTATCAAAATACTTAAAGTGGTTGAGAATAAATTAATCGCTACATAAGTAAAAATACATACGTATATACTTGGGATTAGCCCAGCGCATAACATCAAGATCGCAATCACGGAAAGAATAGCTAAAATAACGAGAAATTCTACGTTTCCTGAAAACGCAATAATATCTTCAGCGGATTTCTTATAAGAATTTTTAAGTGTTTTCACTATCTTTGCCGTAAGCCTCGATCCAAAAAACTCGCCTAAACTTGCAGCAGCAGTAACGATTCCTAGGAACTTTATATCAAATCCCATACTGGTTAAATTTGGGGCAATAAACTGGCTGTAATTACTAACTAAAATTAATGAAATTGCTGAAACTGTACAAAGCGAAATAAATATATTTGTTTTCACAATCTTTATAAGTTCCTGAAAAAATGTCTGTACATTTTCTTTCAGATTCAATTTACTAGTTCTAGTCCTTATAAATCCATCTTCTTCTGGTAGACAATTGTTTCTTCTATTAGGACTTACATCATTTTCTTTAAATTCCAAAGTGACTAATAGCCCAAGAAAATATACAAAGATCGAAATAACAAAAGGAGTCAAAGGATTGATACTAAAAAGAACAGGAGCTATTAAACGAACAGTAATTCTAATGATTGACTGAGTCCCTGTCATTTTTGAAAGAATTAGAGCATATGCGCCATTCTTCCTATCCATCCCAGAATTTGCATTTGTCGCTTCGAAAAGAAAAGCACTTCCAGCTCCTGACTGTGACGCACTTGCTAAAGAAAAGAACAATTCAGAAGCTACCATCAGTAAAAAACTATTTGCAAAAGTTAAAGTCACTATTGCCACGAGTCTAGAAAAAGAAGCAATTTTTAAAACAATATGGTGTCCACAACGATCAGATATCCATCCTGTTGGAATCTCAAGCACTGCTGTAGCTATTGCTCCAACACTCTGAACTAGTGCAATATCAAAATAACTTAAACCACGCCAAAGATAATAGAGGGTTAAGATGGTCCAAATCAAAACACTTGAATTTATATAATTTGACCATTCGTAGAGCAGAATGTTCTTTTCTGTTGTTGCTAACTTTCCTTCAAACATTCATTTCCTCATTAGATTATTTCTATCCCCCATTTTGATTTCCCCATATTATAAGTTCTCCAAATAGAATTATTTCCAATCATCCTGTTGCTTTAGTGAGGCTAACTTAAAGTAATGCTCCACAGAAATATTTTCCTTGCTGTTATGTTCTTTTGACAGTGTTACCATAATTTACATAGGTCTAAAACGTATCCGGAGAGGGGAACCTATGAAAATGCTACGCGCAATGCGTGAGCCACTGAAGTATGTTCAGGGCAAAAATGCTTGTCTCGAGTTCGAAAAAGAGATGGGCTACATGGGAAAGCGCTTCCTGTTTGTTTGCTCTAACAGCGGCTACAAAGCAACCCACGACATGATCGAGCAGAGCTTCGAGGGCAAGGGCGACTATTACCGTCGCTACGAGGTCTTCGGTGGCATCTCTTCCAACGGCGAGATTAACCGCATGAAGGCTATCGTCGAGGAGGACAACATCGACGTAGTCGTCGCTATCGGCGGCGGCAGCGCTGTTGACACCGCAAAGGCAACCGCATATTACGCTGGTAAGCGCATCGTTATTCTTCCTACCGTTGCAGCTACCGACGCTCCATGCACCGGCCTCTCCGTTATTTACAACGATGACGGTTCCTTTGACAAGTACCTCTTCTACCCACAGAACCCAGATGCAGTTATGGTCGACACCCAGATCATCGCTAACGCACCTGTTTCCTTCCTGGTAGCAGGCATGGGCGACGCACTGGGCACCTACTTTGAGGGCCGCGCATCCATCCGCACCGAGTCTCCTTCCCTCGAGGGAACCGGCATTACCCGCGTTGGTATGGCAATTGCTAAGGAGTGCTACCTCACCCTTCGCGATTACGGTTCACAGGCAATTAAGGCTTGCGAGAACAACGTTGTAACCCCAGCTCTTGAGGCTATCTGCGAGGCAACCGTCTACATGAGTGGTGTCGGCGCTGACAACGTTAACTGCGCAGCAGCTCACTCCTTCTACAACGGCCTCACCTCTCTTGGTGGCCACAGCGCACCTCACGGCAACTGCGTTGCTTTTGGTACCCTGGTCCAGCTTGTTCTTGAGGGCGTTCCTCAGGAGGAGTTCGACGAGGTCCAGGACTTCTGCCTTGAGGTTGGTCTTCCAACTACCCTCGAGGAGGTTGGCATCACCACTGACGAGCAAATCAAGAAGATCGCTGAGGCTGCTTGCGTTCCTGGCGAGACCATCCACAACCTTGCTGGCGACGTCACTCCTGACGAGCTCTATGCAGCTATCGTTCAGGCTGACGCTATGGGCCGCGCTCTTAAGGCTTAAGCTTCTAGCTGCAGGTTGCGACGCGACAACGTGCCGCAATGACACAGTGCAACGGCGCCACAACAGCGCATTCACTTGATACAGAAGAGGGACCGCAGATGCGGCCCCTCTTTTTTGTTGCAGTTTTGATGTGATGTCAAGAAGTGCGGACAATGCTGCAACGGTACACAGCACAGATGAGGCTTGCACCGAGGCAGCAGCGCCGACACGCCTACAGGCCCAGCACCTGCTTGATGTCCGCAGCAATCAGCTCGGGATCCAGATGACTTTCTCGCATAAGGTCCGCGATGTTGACGCGATCATAGAAAGCCTTCTTGACGCCGTAATTCAGCACGCGTGCGGAAGAAGTTCCCAGGTAGCTGGCTATATTTTGTCCCCAGCCACCCTCGATGATTCCGTCCTCAATGGTCACGATGACGTCGTGGTCTTTTACCAGGTTGTCGAGCAGATTCTGATCAACGCCCGAGGCAAAGTATGGCTTAACCAGCGTAGCTTCAATTCCCAGAGTGGAGCTAAGGGCCTCAACGGTTTTCTCGCCAAGGTCGTAGAAATCGCCCAGGGCAAGAACGGCCACCTTGGAGCCCTTGCGCGTGACCTCGTAGGTGTTGAGGGCGTCAAAGTTTGTGCGGACGGGACCCTCGGCGTGGACCACAGGACCGGAAGGAATTGCGATGTAGACGGGGTGTTTGTCCTGGTCAAGCGCCCAGTCGAGCATGGCGATGTACTCCTCGGCGTTGGACGGCGCGAGATACACCATGTTAGGAATGTTTGCAATCATGGAAATGCTGCTGAGGCCCTGGTGGGTGGCGGCCATCAAGCCTCTAATGGAGCCGGATCCCACGATAACCGCAGGATTCTGGTTGAGCGCCAGGTCCTGAGTTAGCTGGTCGTAGGTGCGCTGGATGAAGGTTGCGCTTGAGCCCCAAACTACGTGCGCGCCGGCGTGAGCTGCGCCGGAAGCCATTGCAACTGCGGTTTCCTCGGCAATGCCCACGTCAAGGTAGTGTTTTCCAAGCTCTTCTCGACGCTCCTGTGAAAGGCCGAGAAGACCAGGAACAGCCGACATGAGCACCAGGAACTTCGGGTCAGTCTTCGCGCGCTTGAGCGCATACTCTGCAAAAATACTGGCGTACGACTCGGAGGAACCGGATGCAGGGCTCTGACCAGTCTGGATGTCAAACGGCATGTGCCAGTGCCACTTCTCCTTGTTTGCCTCCGCGGGAGCGTAGCCCTTGCCCTTGAGCGTATTGATGTGGACCACAACCGGATGAGTCGAGTCTTTTACCTGCTCAAATGCGGCGATAAGAGCCTCGATGTCGTTGCCATCGTTGACATACAGGTAGTCCAGGCCCATCGATTTGAAGAGGTTATTCTCGGCAGCTCCGTTGGTACGGCGCAGCTCAGCAAACTGGTCGTACATGCCACCGTGGTTCTCGGCGATGGACATCTGATTGTCATTGAAGACGATGATAAAGTTGCTGTTCAGCTCGCCGGCAACGTTCAAGCCCTCGAGCGCCTCGCCGCCAGACATGGAGCCGTCGCCGATAACGGCGATGATGTTCTCCTTGCCGCCCATAATGTCTCGAGCCTTTGCCAGGCCAAGCGCCAAGCTGATGGACGTGGAAGTGTGGCCGATTTTGAAGAGGTCGTGCGGGGTCTCGGCGGGATCGGTGTAAGGAGACACCGAGTCGTAAAGCGCGGGATCCATGTATGCCTGCTTGCGACCGGTGAGCATCTTGTGGGGATACGTCTGGTGCGAGACGTCGTAAACGATATGGTCAACGGGCGAATTGAACACGGTATGAAGCGCGATAGTTGCCTCGACAATGCCAAAGTTTGGACCAAAGTGGCCGCCGTGCTTTGACTCCATGACCAGCAAGTTGTCGCGAATCTCCTGCGCAAGTACCGCACGAGCCTCCGCGTCCAACTTCTTTACGTCTTCTGGTCCATTGATATTCTCTAGGTACATGAGCGACCTTTCTTGAATTTAAACTACTGTCACGAATAACATCGCCATCTCAACGCTGTTTGTCTGAAATACGTACCCAGATCGCCGCCACGCAATACCGACAGGCAAGAAAATAAGCCACATGAGTAAGTAAGTTCTAGAAGCTTCCGCCCACGATCAACCATACCGTACGGGCAACATCATTAGTTGCTTGTACTGTTTTGCTGATGGAAAAAACACACCTAAGTCGGATAATCTGTCAAAAAGACGTATACATGACGCCGAAAATAGCTAAGGCGTGCAGATTATCGTCATTAGGTGTGTAATATGCCCGCAATTAAGCAGATTATCCGACATAGGTGTGTTGCTTAGAAGTGAAATTTACCTATAGTTAGATTTTTTATATTTCTCTATTCATTTTCCAGCATATTAGATGAAGTTTATGCATAGAAATGTATTTCGGGCATTGGTACTCTTTTATTGTCAAACAATAAGCCCCAGTCGTCCGATTATCTTGACTAGAAACATGACAGTTCTTCAGCGAGGCGCGACTAAGCTGCACCATTTTGTACGCCAAGCTTAAGAAGTCGGCGCTCAACCGCATTTCAGGAACGCAAAAGAACCCTCGCACCTGAAAGATGCGAGGGTTCGTGGTTGAAACTCGTTATCTACCTGCGACTTTACGCTCGCAGGGGTACCATGCTTGCAACGGCTTCCTGCCGCGCTCGAAGCCGTATCTAACCTGCAGGTTAGCGCTCGCCAGCGGCGCGACGCTCGGCGTACTCGGCAGCAAGACGAGCCTGGATATCGTGTGGTACCTGTTCGTATCCTGCCAACTCAACGGTATACTCACCTGTTCCGCGCGAGAGGGACCTCAGTCTTGTAGCGTAATCGGTAACCTCAGCGTATGGAATCGTCGCCTTAATGGTGGTTTCACCAGCGGAAACACCGGTACCGGAAGACATTCCCTCAACGCGACCGCGGGAAGCGGAGACGTCGCCCATGACGGAACCTGCGTAGCTGTCTGGAACGGTGATCTCAAGGTGGGCCATAGGCTCCAAGAGAACAGGTTCTGCCTGGTCAACAGCCTTCTGGAAGCCAATACGAGCAGCAGTCTTGAAAGCCATCTCGTTGGAGTCAACAGGGTGGTAAGAACCCTCGTAAACCGCAACTTTAACGTCAATCATAGGATAACCAGCCAAAACGCCTTCACGCATGGTCTCCTGGACACCCTTATCAATAGCGGGGATGAAGCCACGTGGAATGTGGCCGCCTACGATTTCGTCCACAAACTCGTAACCTGCATCTGGGTTTGGCTCAATGCGCAGCCAGCAGTCGCCGTACTGACCGGAGCCGCCGGTCTGCTTCTTGTGCCTACCCTGAGCACTTGCAACTCGACGGATTGTCTCGCGATATGGGATGCGAAGCGCAACCTTATGTGCGGAAACGCCGGCTCGCTGCTCAAGACGCTCGAGAAGAACGGCTACTTGTGCCTCGCCGATTGCAGAAACAATGGTCTGGCCGGTATCCTCGTCACGCTCAACCTTAAGGGTTGGATCGGCGTCGGCGGCCTTCTCCAGGAACGCAAAGAGCTTGCCCTCGGTACCGCGCTCATCAGGCTCAATAGCCGTACGGTACAGGGAGTTGGGGAACCTAAACGCGGCAGCCTCAACCTTACCGGTAACGGAGAGCGTGTCGCCCGTCATGGCCTCGAGCTTTGGAACTACTACGATGTCGCCGGCTGCGGCGGTACTCACGTCAGCTGTTTCTTTGCCGCACATACGGTACAGGTGAGAAAGGCGCTCAGGCTTGCGGGTGCGAGCGTTAATAAGCTCAACACCTGCAGAAACAGTACCTGCGAGCACCTTTACAAAGGTAAGCTTGCCGTTCTGTGGATCCTGCAGCGACTTGAAGGCAAACGCAACAGGGCGTTCGTCATCAGGGGAAATATCAAGCTGCTCGCCGTTCACCAGCGGAATGCGGCCAAAGTCTGACATAGTTGGGAACCAGCCATCAACTGCATCAAGCAGGGAGATAACGCCCTCTTCGCGGACACAAGAACCGGAGAAGACAGGAACAAAAATGCGCTCCATAAGGGCCTTACCCAGCAGGCCCTCAAGCTCTTCCTGCGTAATCTCTCCGCCCTCGAGGTAGCGCATCATCAGCTCATCGTCGGCCTCAACAACCAGCTCGGTCAGAGCGGCGCGGGCAGCTTCTGCCTCTGCTTGGAACTCGGCAGGAATATCGGTGACCTCAGGCTTGCCGTCTACCAGCTTACGAGCCTTCTGATGGACAACGTCAATGATGCCGGAGAATGCCTCGCCAGAACCCATGGGAATGGTCACTGCACCAAGCGAGGAGCCAAAACGATCCTGGAGCATAGCAATCGCGGTCTCGTAATCTGCATCAGGGCGATCCAGGCGGTTGATAAACAGTGCGCGGCAGAGAGACAGGTCCTCGGCAGCAAACCAAAGCCTGGTGGTAATAGTGCCAGGTCCACTAGCTGCATCAACAACAAACAGCGCAGTCTCAACAGCGCTCATTGCCGAATAGGCGTCACCCACAAAGTCAGGATAGCACGGTGCATCAAGCACGTTAATGCGTGTATTTTCCCAGGTAATTGGTGCGATAGTAGTAGAGATTGAGAATCCGCGCTCTGACTCTTGTGAATCGTAATCAAGCGTGGGCTTTGTGCCTGCGTGGCCGCCTAAACGAGTGGTTGCACCCGTCAGATGCAGCATTGCCTCGGCAAGCATGGTTTTGCCCACGCCACCTTGGCCCACCAGGACCACATTCTTTACCTTAGAAACATTTTTTTCGGCCATGATGCCTCCTCTGACTGCGGCAAGCAGCCGAGAAGGTCAGCCGATAGTACGCGCCCGAGTCTAGCGCGATATGCTTCGGCCCTTCCTGCTACTTACCGAACAAGAAAACCTCTAGCCACCCTACCGTACCGCAAAGCGTAAAAAGAGACACCCACCATTCGATAAACGACATGTGGTGGGTGCCTCAAAGTTTCTTCTCGACAGAAGAATTTGTGATATTGCCGCAGGTAGATGGCGCGAAATCGCAGAACGCCATCCGCGTGCATCACAAAAGTTAGATTCTAACTCCTCGGTGAACGGTGTTGTTAAAGATCAGGTAGCCAACAATTGCGTTCACTAGTGACAGCGTGACAAAGATAATGTTTGGCAGCGTCTCGTTAACCACGCCCGTTGACGAGCTAAATGAGTCGATAACTGGAGCGATCATCATCATGAACGTGCCGCCAATGACAAACATGGAGCCTAACGTGCCCGCAAGAGAAGACACGTTGACCGAAAGACTCCTCTTGGTAATATCAACAACAGAAGTCCAGTCAAAATTTGGACGTCGAATATCAATGGCTAGGCCAACGTTAGACACCAGGAACACAATGCAGAGCGGCAGAATAACGTTTCTCAGGGCTGTTTCAATGGTGATGTGGCCAGGAATCAGGAAGAAAATCTGGGTCACAACGCTGAAAATGAGCACGTAAAGCATGTTCACGGCAATCTTTGCGCCAAAAATCTGCTTTGAAGAAACGGGCATAGTTGCCATCAGCCAGTTTGAGCGGCCTTCCAGCGAGTACGAAATAGCAGCGGAGTTGGCAGCGCAGAACATCGAGGTGCCAAACCAGGTGGTTACCATGCCAAAGATGGTTCTTGCCAAAGGGAGATAGCGCGGGACCTCGGACGCAGGAACAAAGTAGGCCACGATAGACGACGTGCTAAAGAACATAGAAATAAAGGCGAGAATAACCATCAGCAAGCAGCCAAAAAGCATGTTTATAAAGACTGCTGGGTAACCTGTGATGGTCTGAATCTCTTTTCTGATCAGAGCAACAAAAGGCGTCGCGGACTTGGTGGAAATCTGTTTGGTGGTGAACTTCTTCTGGACCTTATCCTCGCTTACCAGCGCATTAATGCGGTCGTTGAAGCGAGAAATGATTGCCACAATTGCTGCAGGAGCACCAACAGAAACCAGGACAAACAGTAAGAAGCTAACAATGGAGCCTGAGTTAAAGAAATCCGCAATCCACAGTGATGGAAGATAAACTACGCCAACTGAACTTGCAACGTTAAAGACGGTGTCACGGAAATTATCCACCACTCCTGGGACAAACTTATCTGCATTGAAAGATACCGTAAAGATAAAGAACAGATAGGCGACCATAAAGAAAAGGCCAAAAACGCCTCCGATGACCATTCCCAAGTTCTTGAAGTGCAGTTTTGCAGCAAGGGCTGCAACCGCAAAGGCCAAGAGAATAGCAGCAGAAACTGCAAGGTTAGGGCCAAGAAGAAGCGCAAATAAAGCACCAATCAAACGCGGAAGTGTGACTGCCTCAAAGCTAAAGTAAGCCAAAAAGACTGGCAACATAATGGTGATAGACCAGATACCCTCTGCAGCATAAAGAGCAGCTACGCGAGAATAGATAATGGTGCTCTTTTTGATTGGCAACGACATGATAAAGTCGTAATCCTTGTACGCAAAAAGCACGCCATTGGCCTTTACAAAGGTCAAAATAACACCAGGTAGAGCACCAGCTAGAATTCCTGCAAGAGGCAGCAGCCTTGTGAAGCCGGCAATGGCTAAAGTTGTTGAAACGCCGTAGATGTAGACCATCATAAAGAGTGCGCCAACAACTGCAAAAACGCCACCGACAATAGGCAGAGCATTTGCACCAACTTTTCTCTCAAAATTCTTTCGAGCACCTATAACCTGCGTAGTCCAAATCATGGTGATCTGAACCTTAAGCAGCATCCAGAACACTTTGAGGTCAGAAGGCAGTTTGAGCTCGGAGCGATCAAGAACAGGAACCTGACCAGCGCTTACTTGAGCTGGAATAAAGACATCTCCTGAAAGTCGCAGGTTCTGCTCAGGCACATCGGGACGCTGAGGAGCCTGTGGAACGTTGTTTGCCATGACTAGTTCTCCTTAGGGAAGGAAGGAGGAACTGGAGCGCCTGGAGGCACTGGTGCACCAGGTACGGTTGGAGCAGCAGATGCTGCTGGGGCTGCTGGAGCGGCGGGCGCAGCTGGAGCGGCAGGTGCGGCGGGGGCAGCAGGTGCAGCTGGAGCTGCAGGTGCCGCTAGTGCTGCAGGTGCGGCTGGCGCTGCTGGAGCTGCTGGAGCTGCAGGTGCGGCGGGTGCTGCTGGTGCTGCTGGTGCTGCAGGTGCGGCGGCTACAGGCGCGCCAGGAATGACTGGCTGAACAGCGGCGCCGTCCTTTGTGGTTGCCATGTCCTGAGCAATCTCGGCAGAAACGCCAGGAGCGCCAGCCTCAAGGCCAAGGAAGACTTCCTCAAGCGAGGCATTGCCGCGAATCTCATCCGTTTTACCTGCGGCAAGGAGCTTGCCCTGACGAATAATTGCAATTTTATTGCAGAGTTTCTCGACAACCTCAAGAACATGTGACGAGAAGAACACGGCAGATCCGCGGTCGGCAAGCTCGTGCAGCATCTTCTTCAACTCAAAGCTTGCTGCTGGGTCCAGGCCAACAAATGGCTCGTCCAAAATGATGAGCTTTGGCTCGTGGAGCAGGGCGGAAATCAGAACCAGCTTCTGCTTCATACCGTGAGAGTAGCTGCCAATAGCGTTTGCCAGGGAATCGGTGATGCCCAGGCGGTTGGCTAGCGTTGTAATGCGCTCGACGCGGTTCTCCGCAGGAACGCCAAAGATGTCGCAAACGTAATTGAGGTACTTAATGCCGCTCATGAACTCGTAAATGTCTGGGTTATCTGGGACGTAAGCGATGACCTGCTTTGAGCCAACAGGGTCAACCAGCACGTTCTTGGAGTCCACAAAGATGACACCGCCCTCAAATGGCTGAGCGCCAACGATGGACTTGATAAGCGTGGTCTTACCTGCGCCGTTGTGGCCGATAAAACCGTAGATGTCGCCAGGCATAACGTCGAGCGAAAGATCAGAAACAGCCACCTTAGAGCCATACTTCTTGGTGAAGTGCTGAACGCTCAACACGGGAACAACCTCGCCAGGAGCTGCTGGAGTTGGTGCTGGTGCTGCGGCTGGTGCAGCAGGAGCCGCGGGCGCTGCAGGCGCTGCGGGTGCAGCTGGTGCCGCTGGAGCGGCTGGAGGTACGGGAGCGTTAGGAACGGGTGGCTGTGGAATATTGTCGGCCATGCTAGTTTCCTTCTTCCATTTTGTCTGTCTTATTCACACGAGTGTTATTTGCTTTTGGAGTGCGCTTTGCCCTTCTTAGGGCATCGCGAAGTATCCATTCTACCTGAGCGTTGGTTGAACGCATGTCGTCTTGCGCCCAGCGTTCAACCGCCTCCCAGACTTCTGGAGCTACCCGAAGTGGATATTGTTTGCGAGGTGCCATGGGTTTCTCGCCAAGCTTTACTGCTGCAAGGAACCGGTGTTAAGCACAGGCTGAGCCTCGGACTCGCCGCAGAGAACAACCATGAGGTTGGATGCCATGACGGCCTTGCGATCCTCGTCGAACTCAACGACGCCGTTCTCGGAGAGCTGGGTGAGAGCCATGTCAACCATGGAAACGGCGCCCTCGACGATCTTCTTACGTGCAGCGATGATTGCCTCTGCCTGCTGGCGGCGGAGCATTGCCTGCGCGATTTCAGGAGCGTAGGACAGGTGCGTGAGGCGAGCGTCGTCAACGGTGATACCAGCGACGGAAAGGTTACGGCTCAGCTCGGACTGAAGCGCCTCGGAGACTTCCTCGATGTTGGAGCGCAGGGTAATTGCGGTGTTGGACTCGGACTCGTCTTCCATGTGGTCGTAGCTGTAGATGCTCGCGACGTGCCTGAGCGCGGTCTCTGCCTGCATAGCAACGTAGCTGTCGTAGTCGTCGACGTCAAAGAGGGCCTTTGCGGTATCGCTGACGCGCCAAACAACAACCTCGGCGATCTCGATTGGGTTACCCATGCGGTCATTGACCTTGAGAACATCACCGTTCAACGTGCGAGCACGGGTGGAAATGATGGAGGTGTGCACGTTTACACTGGGAGTAACGCCTGCAGCGAGAGAAGAGAGGTCACCCACGTTTGTAGAAAGAGTCTTGGCGTAGTAAGGATTTGCCCAGCGCAGACCCTCGTCCTTAACGGTGCCAATATACTTACCAAATAGAACGCATACCTTTGCCTGACCAGGCTGAAGACTGAATAATCCGCTCGAAACAAACAAACCTGCAAAGAAGAATACCAGCGCACCAATGATGCTTGGGAACGATGGGTCCAGGCGAGGATTTCTGTCTGCAGCGATAGCGCTGAGTACAAAATTAGCCAAAAACAGGGCTGCAACTGCAAAAAGAGCAATGGTAATCAGCAGGAACAGCCAACCACTCTTGGACTTAATGATTTTCTCGGTGCTCATAAGATCTCCTTTGTGACAATGAGCTTCATGTTGGCATCATTGTGATATCACATTGATTACAAGTCAATAGAAATTTTTATTTAAATGTTGTTCAAAAATCGCAGGTAAGGCGGTAGTTTTGTTGGCCTCGGCGCGCGGCGAGAGGTGAGCGGTGAGAAAAACGCTTGATGCGGCGCATGGCGAGAAGTTCGTCTCTTCGAGAAAAGTAACCGATCTGTAAGGCTTGGACTAAGCGCGCCTGATTTCTGCAAAGAATCTGTAACGTTTGCCTGAAAACATCAAAGAATCGGTGGATTCTGCCTGATTTCATCAAAGAATCTGTGTCCCAAACACAGATTCTTTGCACTTTTCAGGCAGACCTTTCGTGACGTGACTTTTGAATCCGAGGTTAGTTTCATGAGCACTCTTATGGAGCCTGATTTTCTCGCCATGTCTGAACGATTTGCCGGAAAAGTGCACCAAGTCTGAGCTATTTGCCGGTTTTGCTCGCCATGTCTGAGCTGTTTTACTCAGACTTGATGCGGTTTTCAGGCTCATAACTAGAGGCAATCAAAAGATGGTGGAGAATAGCTCGGTTGCACAAAAACACACCTCGGGAGAAGCCCCCAAGGTGTGTTCGGTGTGCACTATTGCCTGGTCGCAGCCCACGACGCGATGTGACTCGCGGCCACAGCGGCACGGCGTGCGGCGTGCTAGTCAATACGAGCGTCTACCTCAAGCCAACCAAGCTGGTCGATGTTACTCTTGACATGCTCGCAAGACTTGCGCCATGCCTCAATCTCGGAGTCGGAGAGCTCGGGCACAAAGACCTTCTCGACACCATTGGCGCCGATAACCGCAGGAAGTGAAGAGTAGAAGCCAGAAACGCCATACACGTCGTTGAGCAGCGTGGAGACTGGCGTGATCAGCTTGGTGTCGTGGACAATAGCCTTGATGACCTCGACAGCGCCGTTTGCAATGGAATACTCGGTGCACTGCTTACCGCTGTAGGTAACGTATCCGCCCATGCGACCAGCCTGCTCAAGCTCTGGGAGGTCAAAGGTCTTACCTGCCTGAGCTGCAACTTCGTCGAGGGTGAGGCAGCCAATGGAAACGTGTGACCAGCAAGCAAACATGCCGTTGCCGTGCTCGCCGAGCATCCAAGCGTTGATGCAAGATGCTGGATAGCCGGTAGCGCCGGAAAGTGCGTGGCGGAGTCGAGCGGAGTCCAGCGTGGTACCGGAGCCGATAACCTTATTTGGATCGGCGCCGGTCAGATACTGGAGCTCGGTGGTAACAACGTCGCAGGGGTTTGCGATATTGACCCAAACGCCATCGAAGCCAGCGTCTGCGATGCGCTTGGCAAACTTCTTGGCCTCGTCAGTGGTGACGAAGAGCTCACCATCACGACTACCTGCTGCAGCCTCAATGTGGCCAGCAGCATTAACGATAATGTCGCAGCCAGCAAGTTCCTCATAGCGGTCATCAAGCTCAAAAACGCGAGCAGGGTGTGGATAAAATGGCATTGCGTCCAGCAGGTCGTTTACCTGAGCCTTGCAGAGGACCTCATTTGTGTCGCTAATGTAGAGCTCAGTTGCAAGTCCCTGGTAAAGTAGGGCGTTTGCAACATGCGCGCCAACATGATTAGCGCCGATAATACCAATTTTGCTGATGAGAGCCATAGTCCACCTCTTTTGTCTCGCCAAAATACTGTGCCTGTTAGCTTAACGGTTTTCTAGACAAACGGGAAACGATACAAAAAATGAAACATATTAGATACAACAATCCCCTCAACGTGCCATTTAAGCCCGCAAACGGTATAGTAGTAACCCAAGATTTGGAGAGGAACTATGGGATACAAGACACCAACATGCTCTATTGCACGTAGCTGCGGAGGCTGTGAATGGCTTTCGGTCCCCTATCCTATCCAACTTAAACGCAAGCAAACGCAGGTAGAAGAACTTCTCGCCCCACTGGCAAGCATCAATAACGTAACTATCGAGCCCATTCGTGGAATGGACGAGCCTCTGGCTTATCGTCACAAAGCAGCAACGCCATTTGCACCAGGCAAGGGCCGCACGGTTCGCTCTGGTTTTTACGCAAGCGGAACGCACAAAATTATTGCCTCAAAGGAATGCCTGGTAGAAGATGGTCGAGCTCGCGCTATCCTCAACGACGTGGCGTATCTTGCCGGCCAGTTCAACATTCACGCCTATCAGGAAGATCGCGGCAAAGGGGCGCTTCGCCACGGCGTAGTACGCTGCGGATATGCCACTGACGACGTCATGCTGGTACTGGTGGTCAACGGTCAGCATCTGCCTCATGAACAGGAGTTTGTTGCTGCGCTTCGCAAGGCGCACCCCGAGCTGACCAGCATCTTCTTGAACGTCAACCAGAAGCGCACCAACGCAATCTTAGGGCGAGAAACCCGTCTGCTTTGGGGCTCAACGTCTATGAGCGACAAGCTTTTGGGCTGCACGTTTGAGATTGGCCCAACCAGTTTCTACCAGACAAACCCCCAACAAACTGAGGTGCTTTATCAGCTGGCCATCGACGGCGCGCTTGCTGGCTCCACGCAGACCAGCGCCACGCAAGACGGCGCTGCGCTGACCAGTGCTCCCGCACAAGCAGCAACCTCTGCTCAAGCCAACAACCTACGAGTTCTTGACGCTTACTGCGGCACAGGAACCATTGGACTTTGCTTGGCGCACGCCGCCGAAGCTCAGGGCATCAACCTCTTGCTCACTGGTGTTGATCAGGTTGAAAACAATATTCAGATGGCTCGCAGAAACGCTCGAAACAATAAACTTGATGCTGAGTTTATCTGCGACGATGCCACTCGCTACATGCAAGCTTTAGCAAAAGAAGGTCAGAACTTTGACGTTATTATTCTTGACCCGCCTCGCGCTGGTTCCACGCCCACCTTCCTCAAGGCAACTGCCCAGCTAGCTCAGAAGAAAATCGTGTATGTGAGCTGCAACGTTGTGACGCAGGCTAGGGACCTCAAAGTTCTTCTCGACAGTGGATTTGCCATTGAGCGCGTGACGCCTGTGGACATGTTCCCTCACACCAAGCATGTGGAATGCGCTGTGATGCTTTCTCGGGCTTAGATTAAATTCGCAAATTGAATTGAGGGGCAATACCTGATAATCCTTCATTAGTAGCTGCCAAGGAAACTTATAGAGCAAAATTAATTAAGGGAAATGTTTATAACTGGAATACAGTAATAGGGGATGGTCGCAGAATC
>CAUVJF010000019.1:0-20499 GCA_963552125.1 uncultured Atopobium sp. | reverse complement strand
AACAAGGGGCATTTTTATGTCGAGAGGATCTCACTTTTGTGGGGTCCTCTTTTTTGGTAGAAAAAATATTCGAAAATAGCATAAAAATTTTTACTAAAAATCCATATTTATTACGTATTATATATTCATTGTGTATCACAATATTTACATAATTTTCTTAATTAAATGCCGTTCACGGAAGATAATTTTTACCATTTGATGTTATCTTGTTTTAACATTTGTGCATTTCTGTGTGTATTTTGTTACTAATCTGTCACGAATCTGACCATATTTCACCTACCGTTCACCTAAACCTTCTCACTTTCTGACAAATTTGGCTTGATTATTTATCCCACACCAAATTTTGAGACGAGAAATGTTAGAGCGCATGTAGCGCTTGAGTGTTTGAATAGTAAGGAGAGGTTTTATGGAGTCAGAAAACAGAGAAACTGCTGGAACAGAGTCGCTGCTCGGTGGGTCTTCTCGCCATGTGATGGGTGACTATAGCAGGGTAGTTCCGCCGCAGCACTTCCTCAGAACAATGGAAAAGACCAATAGGCCGCTCGCGCTTTGTGCAGAGCCCTGCATGGGCAAGACTATGTTTTTGCGTGAGTTGGCGGATTATGCGCAGTCACACGGATGGACTGTGTATGAAATCTCTCTTTCTAGTTTGTCGGCTAAAGAGGCAACTCAGATTCTTACTAAGAAAAGCACTTCTATCTGCAATGCTAAGAAATCAAAGGCGGTTAAAAGGTTAGTTCTTATTGATGATTTTCCTCCGTCTGACGAGTATTTTGTTGCTCGCCAGGTTAAATCAATTGCGCGCCTTCGTATGGCTGGCTGTCTTGTTGCGATTTCTTTATCTCCTGAAGCTCGTCAATTAATCGACGAAGTCCCTAGCGTGTATGTTTTGGGGAAGAATGAGCTGCTCACGTTTATGCCTGGAATAGATAATTCTGAACAATCAATTTTGACTAATATGAGATTGACACGTGGTATTCCAACGCTTGTTTATTCTTTGCCAGTTACATTTTGCGAGCATGGAGATGCGGATGTTCCAATTACGTATCTAACTAGTCTTGCTTGCGTTGCATCGTATATGCTCAGAAGCTCACTAGGCATTGAGGAACTTAGGCTCAGGCTGGGCATGATGTTGCTCGGTGTTGGCTCATTTGATGATTTGAGCCGCATATGCGGACAAGTTGATCTTGAGTATTTGGCCAAGATAGAGCAAGATGCGCCTTTCTTTGGCGTGCATGTAGAAACTAGGCGTTTCTCGTGTATTCATGCTACAAGATTTGATGTGTTGAACTTTAATAAACAGGAGCTTGTGGCTCTAGCGAGTAAGCATGAAAAGTTAGTTCTGAAAGCTATAGCCCTGCTGATCGATAGAGAAGATTTCTCTAAGGCTGCGTTTGTGAGCTCACTGGTTAGAGAAGAGATTATTTGGGAAATTGTTCTTTCTCACGCAGCAGAATTTGCAGATGCTGGATATATTGAGCTGGTAGATAACGCACTTACTGCCACGCATTCTGACTGCACGCTCGATAACTCAAGTAAAAAAGCTGCTAAGGGAATGGTGGATTCGCTGTCTACTGCTAAGGGGCCGATGAATACTAAAGATGCTGATAGAGCACTCAAAAATCTCACTTCCTTTAACGGATTTCTTAAGCAAACGGCATATATGACTTTACTGAAGTTGATTTTGCAAAAGCCTCTGCCACCTTTGAAGGAAGACCTTGAGCTGGGTCCGCTAGAGAAGAAAATTGCTCTACACAAACGCGCAATTGATTTAGCTGTGCAAGGAAATTTTAAGTATGCTCTTCAGCTGCTGCTTCTTGAGCAGCAGTATGAGAAAACTGCATCAATAACCTCGTCAATTCAAGCTGTTGACGTGGAATTGCTTTACGCATTGCTGGGTGTATATCAAAAAGAATTTGATGCGCGCACCTCAGACTCGCTCTCCTTTTTACAAGAAGGTGAGGCCGGAGGCATAAAGGGGTCTGTAGGACTACTTAAATGCGTTCGCTACCTTTTTGAAAAAAGCTCTTCTGTGGGAGACTTATACGATACCGAGCAGCTCATCAGCCAAGCAGAACTGCAGGGTAATCGTATGATTCAAGTGCCCGCGCTTCTTATTGGAGCTCTTCTCAGCCTCAGAAGCAGAGCATATCCCAAAGCGCAGCTCCAGGCGAGAAGAGCGGTGCTGCTGAGTAGGGAATGGGATTCACTATATGTGGTGCAAGTCGGAAAGATTATTGAAGATATTGCGGGATTTTTCTTAGGCGTTAAACCTACGGAGAAAAGCCTTGAGACAATTACCCATCCATCGCTAAAAGCTGCATGTAGAACAATATATAAAGCTCTCTTTAAGAGTGTAAACGGACATGCTCCCGTTTGGCTGGATGCGGTTGAGTATGGAGTTCCTGAAAATGCCATGTGGCTTGTGAGAGCGCTTCTGTCTGATGAGTCTGAATTTCAGCAGTGCTTAAAACGAGAAATGCCAGAAGAATGGGTCCATTACCTACGTTCAAATGAGGGAAAACGAGACATAACAAAATGGAGAGTATTTCGGCAAGGAGCGGGGGATTCTTGGACTGAAGACTCCGCTCTGAAGAGCCTGCACGTAGAGAAGGTAAATAACGCTCACCCAGGAGTTTACCTTGCTCTTCTCGGCAGATTTAGTTTGTCGGTTCAAGGAGAGGAGATTGCTGGCAGAAAAATTGCCTATCGATCGGCAAAGGCGCTGCTTGTGTATCTTGCGCTTGCTCACAATCACATGAGCTTTAGGTCGCAGATTGCGCAGCAGATTTGGCCGGAGGCTGATCAGGCACATTGGCAAGAGCGCCTGTATCAAGCAACTCGAGTTATTCGCAAAGAGGTCCAGGAGATTCAGACAGATTGTGAGCCTTTGGAAGCATCTCGGATTGAAAAGACACTTGGTTTTAATCCCCAGCAGGTGACCGTAGATATTGATATTTTTACGCGATTAGCAAAGAATGTGGCGTCATCGAACAGCGATGAAGACATAGTGCATCTGGCTAAGCAGGCGGAAGAGCTGTACCAAGGGGATTTGTATCTTCCTGAGGATGAATGCTTTAGGTTTGCAGATCCCATTCGTGTTGCCCTGAGAGATCAATACATAGATACCATGGTAACGGCTTCGGCGGCTGCTTTGAGAATTACTCACTATACGCTTGCGGTGCATTTTGCAGAGCTCGCCTACCTTGTTGATGATATGCGAGAGGACACACTTATGGCGCTCATTCAGGCACTGAGAAAATGTGGTCGGGCGCAGGATGCGCAGCATTACTACGATTTGTACGTGCAGAAATACGTTATGAAGCGTAGAAAAATGCCGTCTAAACAGCTCAGGATGATTGCAGGTGCAGAAAAGGGAAAAGAATCAATAGAAACTAGTGGTGGAGAAATAACGAAATTGGGATTTTACGACGCCATGTAGTGTGATTCAAGCAGTTAGACGGGGTATGATATATAAGTTGAATACTGTGTCTATCAACCGAAGATAGATGCCCGACGTCAAGGAAAAAGCTATGCCTAATTTCCTCTCTAAGATTCTGTCCTTTGGCGCTGACAAGGACCTCAAAGCATATCAGCGTATTGTCGAGAAGATCAATGCGCTTGAGCCAACAATGCAGGAAATGAGCGATGAAGAGCTTCAGGCTCAGACCGAGAAGTTTAAGGCTCGTTATGCCGAAGGAGAAAGCCTAGACGATCTTCTCCCAGAGGCTTTTGCGACGGTACGTGAGGCGTCAGTAAGAACCATTGGTCAGCGTCACTTTGATGTCCAGCTCATCGGTGGCATCGCGCTGCATAAGGGCACTATCGCAGAGATGAAGACCGGTGAAGGTAAGACGCTTGTCTCCACTCTTGCTGGTTACCTTAACGCACTGAGCGGCGAAGGCGTTCACATCGTTACGGTCAATGACTACCTGGCTAAACGAGACAGTGAGTGGATGGGCACCATCTACAAGTTCTTGGGTATCAGTGTTGGCCTTCTGCAGAACGGCATGCGACTGAGCCTTAAAAAGCCTGCATATGAGGCAGATATTACCTACGGCACAAACTCAGAGTTTGGTTTTGACTACCTGCGCGACAACATGGTTACTCGCCCAGAGATGCGTGTTCAGCGTGGACACCACTACGCCATCGTCGACGAGGTTGACTCCATCCTTATCGATGAAGCTCGTACTCCTCTGATTATTTCTGGTGCTGGCACTAAATCCGCAGGTACCTACAAGGATTTTGCAAAGGCAGTTCGTGGATTAACTCCAGATGTTGACTTTGAGATGGATGAGGCAAAGCACACCATTGCAACAACAGAGATTGGTCTCGAGAAGGTCGAGCGCGCTCTCAACATTGACGATATCTACAACGATGAGACTGGCCAGCTAGTCAATCACCTTCAGCAGGCGCTGAAGGCTGAGTATATGTTCCATCGTGACCAGCAGTACGTTGTCATTGATGGCGAAGTAAAGATTGTTGATGAATTTACTGGTCGTATCATGGAAGGCCGTCGTTATTCTGAAGGTCTTCACCAGGCAATTGAGGCAAAAGAGAACGTTCAGGTACGTGAAGAAAACCAGACTTTGGCAACTATCACCCTCCAGAACTACTTCCTCATGTACGACAAGCTCTCCGGTATGACCGGTACTGCAATGACCGAGGACGCAGAGTTCCGTGAGGTTTATCACGTTCCTGTTCAGGTTATTCCACCTAACCGTCCGGTTAAGCGTGAAGACCTCGATGACCTGGTCTATCGTACTATTGACGCTAAGTTTGAAGCTGTCGTAAGAGACGTTGAAGAGCGCCATCAGAATGGTCAGCCAGTACTGGTTGGTACCGTTTCCATTGACAACTCCGAGCGTATTTCTCGCATTCTGTCTAAACGCGGCATTAAACATAACGTTCTGAACGCTAAGTTCCATGAGCGTGAGGCACAGATTATTGCTCAGGCTGGTCGTAAAGGTGCAGTTACTATTGCAACCAACATGGCAGGTCGTGGTACCGATATTCTTTTGGGTGGCAACCCAGATGTCATGGCTGAAGATATCCTTCGTAACCAGGGAATTGAGCCAGCTGAGGCTACTCAGGAGCAAAAAGAAGCTGCACGCAAAGAAGCAAAGGAAATCTGCGCTACTGAGCGTGAGGCAGTAACCGCTGCGGGTGGTTTGTGCGTTATTGGTACCGAGCGTCATGAGAGCCGCCGTATTGACAATCAGCTTCGTGGTCGTTCTGGTCGTCAGGGAGACCCTGGTCAGACCCAGTTCTACCTTTCTCTTGAAGATGATTTGATGCGCCGCTTTGGTGGAGATCGCATGGATGGCGTTGCAGCAATGATGCAGCGCTATGAGCTTCCTGACGATATGCCAATTAAGGCAAAGATTGTTACTAAGCTTGTCGAGGGCGCCCAGCGCAAGGTTGAGGAAGTCAACTTTGCAATGCGAAAGAACGTCCTTGATTACGACGATGTTATGAACAAGCAGCGTCAGGTCATTTACGCAGAGAGAAACAAGATTCTTGACGGCAAGGATCTTATGGAGCTCATCGAGACGGTCACTGCTTCTACTACTCAGCGCATTTGCGAGGAGTTCTGTTACGGAGATGCTGACGAGTGGGATCTTGAGGGTCTTGAGAAGTGGCTCACTGAACTTACTGGTAAGACTGATCTTCCAGAGTTTACCGAGGACATCAAGTTTGAGCAGCTTGAAGAGGATGTCACCGCATTTGTCCAAAAGACTTTTGACGAGAAGACCCAGAAGCTTGGCGAAGAAGTTATGCGTGAGCTTGCTGCTCAGGTAATGCTTCGCGTCATTGATACTCGTTGGATGGCATACCTCCAGGAGATGGATTACCTAAAGACCGGTATTGGTCTTCGTGGTTTTGGTCAGCGCGATCCTCTGGTTGAGTATAAGACCGAGGCATACGAGGCATTTACGCTGCTGGTAAACACCATGTATGAGGACTTCCTCCGTACTATTCTCCGCCTTGAGTTGGTTAATCGTCCACGTCAGAATACTGAGGCAGAGGCCTTCCAGAATGCTCACTATTCTGGTGGAGAAGAGACCGACGGAGATCAAAAGGCACTTAAGCAAGGCAAGAGCATGCTTAAGAATGCCGCAGCTATTGGAAAGAGTCCGCAGGGAACCGGCGCCAGCCAGTCTTCTGTATCAACCTACCGTAAGTCTGACGATCCAAATCCTTACGTCAACGTTGGTCGCAATGACCCTTGTCCATGTGGAAGTGGTAAAAAGTTTAAGAACTGCCACGGTCGAAATAGGTAAGAATGGCTGATACAGAGGTTGTTTCGCTCCAAGCTTTAGCGGAGCGTCTCTCTGAGGTAGAAGGATATCTTCACCTCACTGAGAAGCGTCAGCAAATTTCAGAACTTGAGGCAGAAATTGCTCGTCCCAATTTTTGGGACGACGCTGAAGCTGCGCAAAAAATAATGACTCAACTAGCATCACTTCGCGATGATGTTGCTGGTATTGATAGAGCTAAAGAGAAACTCGGTGATGCTGAGGCCGCTTTTGAGCTTGGAACAGAGCTTGGAGACCAAGCATCACTCGACGAATCTCAAGCGCTTGCGACATCTCTTGAAAAAGACTTGTCGGAGCTTGAGCTTTCAAGCTGGTTTACTGATGAACTTGATCATGGTGATGCAATTGTTACTATTAAGCCTGGTCAGGGAGGCCTTGAGGCTCAAGACTGGTGCGAGATGCTTTTTCGCATGTATCTCAAATATTGCGATCGCCGTGGTTGGAAAGTTGATATCAACGACGCTCCTGTTGCGGAGGTTATCGGTCTTGACCGCGCAACCTTTACGGTAAGTGGCAAAAATGCTTACGGCATGCTTCGTGCAGAACAGGGCGTGCATCGTCTGGTAAGAATTTCTCCTACTGACGATAAGAAACGCAGGCAGACGTCATTTGCTGGTGTAGAAGTTTTACCCGTTCTTCCTGAAGATATTGAAGTTGCTATTGACCCCAATGACCTGCGTATTGATGTCTATCATGCATCTGGTCCAGGAGGCCAGGGAGTTAACACTACAGACTCGGCAGTTCGTATTACACATATTCCAACAGGAACGGTAGTAACCTGCCAAAACGAACGCAGCCAGCTTCAGAACAAAGCTGCGGCAATGAATATCTTGCGCAGTCGTTTGTATGAGATTGAAAAGGAGAAACGCGAAGCTGAGCTGGATGAGCTTCGCGGTCCAAAGAGAGAAATCTCGTTTGGCAATCAAATTAGGAGCTATGTTCTTTATCCTTATCAGCTCATTAAGGACTTAAGAACAGGTACAGAAACAGGAAACGTAGAGTCCGTTCTTTCAGACGGCGATCTTGATCAGTTCATCATTGCGTACCATCGCTGGGTTGTTGGCGGAAAGGATTAGTGTGCAAAAATCTACTTGGCAAAAGACCTTTAAAGATTCGTTCTTTATCGTCCTTGGCTGTGCAATTTTTGCAGTTGGCCTTGATGTATTTGAAGTTCCTAACGGACTTGCGGCTGGTGGTATTACTGGTTTTGCAACGATCATTAGAGCTGTTGCATTGCCTTTTGGTTTTGATTTGCCTGTTGGCATGCAAACAATCGCTATGAATATCATTTTGATGGCTTTTGTTGCAAAAAGCGGCAATAGAAAATATTTGCTCAAGAGCGTTGTAGGCTTCTTAATTTCCAGCATTTTTGTCGATTTATTTGCACCTTTTTTACCAGCTCTTGGCGCCAATGATCTTATGCTTGCTGCTTTGTGGGGCAGTATTATCTGTGGTTTTGGTCTTGGCCTTGTATTTAGAGCGGGTGGAAATACCGGTGGTACAGACATCATTGCTCAGGCGGTTTCCAAGCGCTTTGGTATTCCATCAGGAACTGCAATCATTATTGTAGACATTCTCATTATTATTGCGGCTATTCCGGTCTTCTCGTTAGAAAACGGTCTGTATTCTACCTTGGCAATCTTTGTCACAGGAAAAATGATTGACTTTGTCATCGACGGACCAAGGTCCGAGCGTTGCGTTTACATTATTTCCTCTGAGCACGACGCAATCGCTCACGAGATTCTTTATAACCTTAATCGTGGCTGTACGGAGCTTCAGGCGCGCGGACTGTGGAGTGGTGCGCACAAGCCTGTTTTGATGTGCGTTCTTGGTCGTACGGAGGTTGTTCAGCTGAAAGTTATCGTTTCCGAGATTGACCCCGATGCACTGGTATTTGTTTCAGAGGTCCACGAGGCAATCGGCGAAGGCTTTAAGTCATTTGAGGCTTTGGAAAGCTAATCGCTGCTAATCGCTGTTTGGTCAGCAAGCTGCTCGACAGATGGTCCTGTTGAACTTCGGTGGGTGCGTGTAGCTGAATGCGATTAAACACAATTACACGTAAAAATTTTGCGATGTAAGAAGGCGGCCTGTAATGAACTACCTCCCATTTCTTATGTCCAAGAAATGGGAGGTAGTTCATATGCGGGTGATTATGATTCTGCAGCGTGTTAGCGTCGACTTTTAGGCCTGGCGCACAAAATAGCGCAGCTTTCTTATGTTCTGCTGAAGAATCGACATGTTTCTAATCAAGATAACCGGACAGCCAGGAGGTCTCCTTACCTGATATGCATCTCTATGCATAAACTTCATCTAATATGCTTAAACATGAATAGACTTATATAAGAAATTTAACTATCGATAAATTCTGTATCTATGGAACACACCTAAGTCGGATATTCTGCTCAATTGCAGGCATATTACACACCTAATGACGATAATCTGTATGATTGAGGTATTTTCTGCGTCATGTATACGTCTTTTTGGCAGATTATCTGACTTAGATGTGTTTTGAACTGCCTCCTATTTCTCGTGTCCAAGAAATGGCGGCCTGTAAAAGGCCGCCATTTTGTGTTCGCTTAAATAATAATAAAACGCAAGTCTTACTTAGCAGGAAGAATAGAAGGAGTGACGCAGACAACATCCTTAAGTCCTGCGGCTTTGAGCTCTTGGATCTGCTCGTCAGTTGCACCTGTATCAGTAATCAGAAGGTCAATATCCTCTGCAGAACCAAACTGGAAGTTGGAAGTAGTGCCCAGCTTAGAAGAATCAGCAACAACATAGTGCTTTCTAGAGCGCTTGAGCATTTGAGCGTTAATTGCTGGCTCAGGGGATGTTGCAGAAGTAAGACCAAATTCTCCCGAGAAACCCGTGCAGCCCAAGAAGCATTTAGCAGCAGTAATGTGCTGGATGCACTCAAGAGCGGTATCACCAGTCATGGAAGCGCGTGGAGGACGGATGTCACCACCAGTAAGGATGATAGAAAGATCGTGGATGTCCTCAAGCAACAGTGCCTTGCCGTTGTTTGTAACAACGGTTACGTCGTGAGCATCAATCCACTCAAGCATCCCAAGAGCAACGGAGCTGGTGTTGATGAAGATGCAATCGCCATCTTCAACGTAGCGAGCGGCTTCGCGAGCAATTGCTTTGTTAGAGCGAATCTGCCTTGAGCCAGAAGGACGACCATAAGGATTAAGCAGGGTAGCAATGCCATACTGACGAGTCAGGATACCGCGCTTCTCAAGAAAGTCCAGGTCACGTCTGATGGTCAAAGAAGAGACCTCAAAGTGATCAGCAAGCTCTAAAACACTTGCTTGTCCCTCTTTTTCTAGCAGCTCAGTAATTGCCTCGCGACGTGAATCTACGTAAGCCTTACTCCTTTTCATAAATGCCCTCCCTTTATGAGCAACATTTTTTCTTTGAGTGTTCATTCATCAATAAAATAGAACATCAGTAGTAGGATATCAAGATATTTCAGAAAATAATAGTATGAATATATATGAATGTTTTAGATTATAAAAAATTTAACATATAAACTTTACATGGGATAATAGAAGACGCTTCAATTACGTTCATAAAAACATGAACATTTGTATAGCTAGATGGACAAAAGACGCGCTGAAAAAATATGAACAACTTTGATTACTGTTTGAGTAAAATTGATTGAAGTTAAGAACGTTTCATGGCATATTATCAAGTTATTAAGACTTGTCATGAGGCGGCTTTGGGCCAATGTGTCTCATTAAGAGAAAGGCAAGGTGGTGCTGTGTTAAGTGATCTCCTTACCGAAGACCTGGTGCAGCTCAATGTTGTAGCTTCTAACTGGGAAGATGCAATTAGAAAGTCTGCGCAACCACTCGTCGATAACAAAAAAGTAACTGAGGGCTATGTTGATGACATCATTAAAGGTGTCAACGAACTTGGCCCTTATATTGTTATTACCGAGCATGTTGCTCTTCCTCACGCACGTCCTGAGTCCGGCGCGCTTGAGCCTGCAGTAGGCATTACCGTGCTCAAGGATCCTGTTGAGTTTGGCAGCAAAGACAACGATCCAGTTAAGTTCCTTTTCCCACTTGCTGCAAAAGATAGTGAAGGCCACCTTAGTGCCCTTCAGTCTCTTGTTGAATTGCTGAGCGATCCAGATTTCTTTGCTCAGCTTGAAAAAGCTCAGTCAGCAAAAGATGTTGTGGACCTTGTCCACGCAAAGGAAGGTAGGTTGTAATGGCTGATAAGAAGTTCCACGCACTGGTTTGCTGCCGTGCAGGTATGGGTTCTTCCATGATGCTCAAGATCAAGATTGACCAGGTCATCAAAGAGAATGATCTTCCAATCGAGACTGAGCACGGTAATCTGGATTCCCTGATTGGTTTCAATGGCGATCTTGTTATCACCATGTCTGACCTCACCGATGAGCTCAACGCTGACGATCGCGTTCCTTCTGCAGTTGGTATTACCAACATTGTCGACAAGGTAGAGATGAAGGAAAAGCTCACCGCTTGGCTCGCAGAGCACAACGCATAAGCTCCCCTTTGTATCTTTTTGGCGGGATCTTCTCGTCATACGCAACATGAGTTGCCTTCGGCGAGAAGCTCTCGCCAAACCTTTGACAAGAGGTACTTGTCACGTGATTTAGAGAACTTATCTGAGTAGGTTCGTCGGTTTATTTGCTGAAAGGGATTACGCATGCTCAATGCAATTCTCATGCAGCTCAGAGACACAGCCGTCATCATGGGCATTATTGCTCTTGTCGGCCTCTTGCTGCAGAAGAAGTCCGCTGTGGACGTCTTCTCCGGAACTGTGAAGACCATTATTGGCTTCATGATCTTCAACATTGGTTCTAGCGCTATGTCCGCTCAGGTTAACATCTTCAGCGACATGTTTAGTCGTGCATTCGCTGTTAAGGGCGTTGTAACCCAGGTTGAGGTCGCAACTGCTCTTGCACTGAATACCTATGGTACTGAGGTTGCTCTTGTAATGGTCCTTGGCTTCATCATGAACCTTGTGTTTGCCAAAATTACCCCATTCAAGTCCGTCTTCTTGACTGGTCAGCACTTCCTGTACTTCTCCTGCGTACTCGCACTGGTCTTCATTGCTCTTGGTCTCCCAATGTGGGTCACCATTGTTCTTGGTGGTGTCATTCTCGGCTTCTGCGGTGCTGCGCTACCTTCGTTGTGCCAGCCATTCGTAAACAAGCTTGTTGGTGGAGATTCCATCGCAATCGGCCACTTCAACTGCATTGGTTATGCATTCTCCGGTTACGTTGGAAAGCTCTTTGCTAAGAAGAACGAGGAGGAGGGCGAGAAGGAAGCTAAGGAGCTCCCAGAGTTCTTCAAGCTCTTCAAGGACTTTGTCTTCTCCGTTGCTCTCTTCATGATTGTTCTGTTCTACGTTGTTACTATTGCATGCCTTGTCACCGGTCACTTTGGCGACACCCTTGCAAACAACAAGCCATTCACCAGCTACTTTGGTAACGATATGTGGTGGATTTGGCCTTTCCTTGCTGGTCTTCAGTTTGCTGCTGGTATGTCCGTTCTTGTTTACGGCGTCCGTCAGTTCATTGCTGAGATTACCGCTGCATTTGTCGGCATCTCCGAGAAGCTCATTCCAGATGCACGTCCTGCAGTCGACTGCCCTGCAATCTTCCCATTTGCACCAAACGCTGTCATCATCGGCTTCATTGGCTCCTTCCTTGGCGGCCTTGTTGCAATGGCACTTATGGTTGCATTCCACAGCCCAACCATCATGATCCCTGCAGCAGGTATCTGCTTCTTCTCTGGTGGTACTTGCGGCGTTTGTGGTTACGCTTACGGTGGATGGCGCGGTGCTCTTCTTGGCTCCTTCCTGGTTGGTATCTTCCTGACCGCTGGTCCTCTGATTCTCTATCCTGCATTTGCTCAGCTGGGAATTGCAGAGGCATCCTTCCCTAACGTTGACTACAACATCGTTGGTTCTATCATCTACGGCATCGGCTCACTCTTTGGTCTTGCCTAAGCCTAGATTTCTGTAGTACCTACTCAGCTCTACGGTTTCTTAGGGCGCTCGTGGAAAGCCCGCGGGCGCCCTTTTAAAAGCTTCACAACAAGGAAAAACATGGCAGACGAGAAGAACAACAAAAGTGTTACTGAGTCAGTGCTTGGCGATATGTTTGGCCTCAGCGTTGACAAACAGCCTGCTCCAGAGCTTCCCAAAGATCAATTAGTTCTAGAAGTTCTTGAAGATAGAACTCGTTTGATGGTTCAGGGAATCCTGTACTTGCTCCTGGCGTTTGCTGCTCTTGCTCTGACATTTTTCTTTTGGGTTTACGCCAATGTAAGTGGCAATATTTTGGGTCTTGTTGGTGTTATTGCAGGACTTACCATTACGTGGTTTGCATCACGAGCCATGGGAAAACGCTTTAGTCGTTTTGCTAGCGGCATTCATGTTATTGATTTTGGACAGAAAAACGTATGTATCTTTGCAAAATCCGACAAGAGAAAAGCACTTGTCGTTCCTTATACCAAGATTAAAAGCTACAAACTCATCCGACAGGGCAAGGCGCTCCGTCTGCTTCTTGAAGGCGCTTGGGTAAGCCATCCTTCCGGATTTGAATTTGTAGACATTAACCGTCCTTTTATGGCCAACGCTCTCGATCAAATTCAAGAGCAGATTGAGCAGCTTATGGCTCAGCACAAGGTCAAAGAGACGCGTTAGCTCAGCATGTAGTAAGTGTCTTTGAGCGCTGCCTCACAGACAGATAAGGAGTTGTAATGGCAACTGAAAAAGAGCAGGTTCAGGAGTTTCTCTCCATTGTGGGAAAGTCGCTTCATCAGTATGTAGAGAGCATTGATTTTGATGCGCTTTCTGCAGCTAAAAAGCTCATTTTGGATGCAGAGGCAAAGGGTGGCCGTCTGCACGTAACCGGCATTGGTAAGCCAGGTCACGTCTCCGGTTATGCTGCATCGCTTTTCTCGTCAACTGGAACTCCAACCTACGAGCTTCACGGTACCGAGTGTGTCCACGGATCTGCTGGTCAGACTCGTCCTGGTGACGTGGTCATTGCTATTTCCAACTCCGGCGAGACAGGCGAGCTCAAGGCTACCGTTACCTGCCTCAAAAACGTTGGCGTGCACATTATTGCGTTGACCGGAAATCCCAACTCTTGGCTGGCAAACGAGGCAGAGGTTGCCCTTATTGCAGGTGTTGAGCAGGAGGGCGATTCCATGAACAAGCCTCCACGCGCCTCAATTTTGGCTGAGATTATGGAGCTCCAGTGCCTCTCTATCCTGCTTCAAAACGAGTACGGCCTTAACCCAGAGCAGTACGTTAAGTGGCATCCCGGTGGAGCTCTTGGCGCGTCCATTCGCGAGGGCAAATAACCCCAGATAAACACTGCAATACGTACAGAGGAGTTTGCATGTCAACATTTAAGGGCGTTATTGTTCCTATGGTCACGCCGTTTAACCGCGACGAAGAACAGTCTATTAACTACGAAGCAGCTGAGCAGCTTCTAGAAAAGCTTATCTCTGAGGGCGCTGACGGTATCTTTACGTTTGGTTCTAACGGTGAGTTCCACGTTTGTAACCCTGACGAGAAGATCATGTTCTCCAAGTTTATTATCGAGAAAACCGCAGGTCGTCTTCCTGTTTACGTAGGAACCGGCGCTTGCTCAACAAAAGAGGCTCTCTACATGAGCCGCGAGGCGGAAGCCATTGGTGCTGACGCACTTTCTGTCATCAACCCTTACTTCCTGGGTATTTCTGATCAGCAGCTGGTCGAGTACTTCAAGACAGTTGCTGTAAGCGTAAAGATTCCTGTCCTTCTGTACAACATTCCTAAGGGTACCGGCAAAAACATCTCTAAAGAGGCAGTTGAGCAGCTGGTAACCATTGAGAACATCAAGGGTATTAAAGATAGTTCTGGCGACATTGATAACCTCAAGGATTATCTGGATGTCGCTGCTGGCCATGATGTTGACGTTCTTGTGGGCTCTGACGGAAAGATCTCTGAGGCTCATGCTCTTGGAGCTCAGGGTACTATTGCAGGTACCGCAAACCTTATTACCAAGGTCGTTGTTGACCTTTGGAAGGCTCTTGAGGCAGGAAATGCAGAGGAAGCGGCTCGCCTGCAGGCAGAGATTGAGCCAATTCGCGACATCCTTCACCTTGGAAGCACTCCTCAGACGCTCAAGCGTTCTCTTGAGCTTGCAGGATACCCTGTTGGTCCTGCTCGTTTCCCTGTTACTGAGGTTGCAGAGGGTGTTGACGAGAAGATCTATGCAATGCTTGACCATTACGGAATTGTTCATAACTAAGAATCAAAAATTGACGGGTTTCTCGCCAGCTCAATAGGGAAGAGCGAGATACATTTACAAGGAGATGTTGTATATGAAGATGCAGAAAGCTGCTGTTTCTCAGGCGCTGGTAGATACCTGTGCGTTTGCAGTTGTTCGCGTCCCAACAGTTGAGCGTGGTATTGAAATTGCTGAGGGTCTTGCAGAAGGCGGCGTTCATGCAATGGAGATTAGCTACACCCTGCCAAACGCAGGCGAGGTTATTGCAGCAATTAGAGAGCGTCTTGGCGACAAGATGATTGTTGGTGCAGGTACCGTTATGGAGCCAACAACTGCTCGTCTTGCTATTATGGCTGGCGCTCAGTTCATTGTTGCTAACTGCGGCTCTGATGAGGTTGCTCGTATGTGTAACCTGTATCAGATTCCTTACGCACCTGGTTGCACTACTATGACCGAGGCAAACCACAGTCTTGAGATGGGCGCTGCCTTTATTAAGTGCTTCCCCATTTCTAACGTCTATGGTCCTGAGCTGATTAACCTCTTTAAGACTCCAACTCCTTGGATGCCTCTGATGGCTTCTGGCGGCATTAATCTTGACAACCTTGCTGAGTGGCTTAAGCGTGGCGTTGATTGCTGCGGCATGGGAAGCCTGCTTACTAAGGGCTCAAAAGAGGAGATTGCAGCTAACGCATCTAAGGTGCGTGCCATCATTGATGAGACACGTGCAAAGATGCAGACTGCATAAGAACGTGCAGACGCGTGTCAGTGCACGCTAAGCGCTTGCCAAGCGCGTAACTAACCCACAGTTTGCGCACAGCTAACGTACAACAGCGTTTTTCTCGCGATTTTTAGACCGCCTTTTCTGAAAAGAAGAGGCGGTTTTTCTGTGGATGAACTGCGTGACGTATAACATACCTGCACTTTTGGTAAAATAAATTCTGTATCTGTCTCTTCGGAGTAAGAAAAGGAGCAACTGTGGCTAATCATTTTCGCACTGATGAGCAACAGGAGTCCTCGTTTGATGACCGTTTTGGGGTAATTTCTCAGGATGATCTGAACCAGCTTGACCAGCAAGACGTTGTAGCTGATCAAGTTGAAACTCAGGACTTTTCTGCTGATGTGCCAGTGGCCCAGGCTGCTGAACCTGTAACAACTGTATCTGATCCATTTGCTTCTGGAGCAGAAGCTGTACACGTGGTAACTGCTGAGCAGCAAAACAACCCTGAGCAGGCACCTCTTGATCGTGCAAAGTTTTTTGCAGATCTAGCTCAAGATGCACCTAAGGTAGAGCGTACTGGTACTCCAACCATTTCTTTCAAGAACGCTTCGCTTGTGTATCCATCGCAGCCAAACCGTCCAGCACTTGATAACATCAGCGCTGATATCTACCCAGGTGAGTTTGTCTTTGTAGTTGGACACTCTGGTTCCGGTAAGTCATCTCTCTTGCGTCTTATCACGCGCGAGCAGAAGGCAACTCACGGACAGGTTATTGTTGCTGGTCAGGACCTTACACGTATGCGTAACTCCAAGGTTCCTTATCTGCGTCGCCAGATTGGCACCGTCTTCCAGGACTTTAAGCTGCTTCCAGACAAGACCGTCTATGAGAACGTTTCCTTTGCACTTGAGTGCATTGGCAAGCCCCGTCCTGTTATTGATATTCAGGTTCCAGAGGTTCTGCGTCTGGTAGGTCTTAGTCAAAAGATGAGCGCTTACCCAGACCAGCTTTCTGGTGGTGAGCAGCAGCGTGTTTCTGTTGCTCGCGCAATGGTTAACCGCCCACCACTGCTTATCTGCGACGAGCCTACGGGTAACTTGGACCCAGCAATTTCTCTGGGCATTATGAAGCTTCTTGACCGCATTAACCGTGCGGGCACTACGGTTGTAATGGCAACACACGATCGCGAGATGGTTGACTCTATGCGTAAGCGCGTTATTGCACTTGAGGCTGGTCACATTGTCCGCGACCAGGAGAAGGGAGGCTATGGTTACTATGGGGCTCTCTAATTTTGGATATTCTCTGCATGAGGCCGGAAGCCACTTTAAAAGGAACTGGTCTACCGCTCTTGGTGCAATCGTAACCATCTTCTTGTCACTGTTCATCATCGGCCTGTTTATTCTTGGCTCTGCTCTTATCGAGAACATGGTAGGAAGTGTCGAGAACCGCGTTACTATCCAGGCATTTCTTTCTGATGATGCAGATCAGGCTGCAGTAACTGCTTTCCAGCAAGAAGTTCAAGGCTGGGATACGGTTGAGTCTGTAACTTATAAGAGCAAAGAGCAGGCTCTTGAGGAGTACCGCACAACCATGAGTTATCGCAATGCTTCTGATGCGGTTTCTGCTCTTGATGGCCAGAATCCAATTCCTGCATCTCTTGTGATCAAACTCAAGGATCCTAAGGATGTTCAAGACGTTGCCCAGCGCATTGCTTCTTCATCATCTTTTGCAGCCATTGCGGATAATAAGAGCAATCCATCCGGTGATGTTCAGTATGGTCGCGAGACCGTTGAGCGCCTCTTTAGCGTAACAGCATACATTCGTATTGGCGCTATTGGCCTTGTTGGACTTCTGGTGTTTGTTGCCTTTGTCTTTATTAACAACACCATTCGCCTTGCTATTAACGCTCGCCGTCGTGAGATTGCCATCATGCGTCTGGTCGGCGCATCTAACAGCTTTATTCGCGGACCATTCCTTATGGAAGGCGTGCTTGAGGCTCTTATCGGCGCTCTTCTCGCCATTGTCGTTTTGGTTGTTGGAGCCCACATGCTTCTCCCGGTTATGGCAGAAAGCATGACCTTCTTGACCTTTGCTATTCCAACAACGGTCATGCTGGGTATGAGTGGCCTTCTGTTGCTCTTAGGTTTGCTTCTGGGACTCTTTGGCTCTGCTATTGCTATGGGCCGCTATCTGAAGGCATAGTAACTAAGCAACCTGGTACTTCAATTGTCAAAGTGAAGTATCAATTAAGAAAGTTTTTTGCATAAAGATTGCAAGGTAAGACCTCGTGAATACCGTTCACGGGGTCTTTTTGCGTTAAACGGTATTTACCAATTTGCAGGTAGAATGATATTTTTAAGGGTGAATTGTTAGGCCACGTACTTGAATAGGGGCCAAGTATGGAGACCAACCTGCACAAATTCCAGGCTTTTACTTCCGCGGCATATCACAGTAGCTTTACGGTGGCGGCAGAAGAGCTGGGATGCACTCAGTCGTCTATTAGTCGCATGGTGGCAAGTCTAGAAAAAGAGTGGGATGTCCGCTTGTTTAACAGGCATGGTGGCTATGTAAGTCTGACTCCTGAGGGAAAGACGCTTTTGCCTGTTGCAGAAGAGGTGTGCCAGGCATACAGCAAGTTGAGCAATCAAGTTAATCGCGTCAGTGCCATTGAGATGGGCAACCTTGTTATTGCTGCGCCTTCGAGCTTTCTTTCACGAGCACTGCCTGGCCATCTGAAGAAGTACATGACTGACCATCCAAACATCAAAGTTGAAGTTATCGAATGCACCTACGGCGAAGCCCTGCGTCTTATTAGCAAGGGTAAAGTGGATATTAGTTTTACTATGACCCGCGCAACTGAGCAGGGATTTACTTCAACTTTATTTGATCATGATGAGGTTATTGTTGTATCTCAAAAGGGACATTACGAGAAGGACCTTGAGACAATTCCTGTTAAGCGTCTTATTGAAGAGCCCTTTATCGTTGATATTGAGACGGCTCCTCTGCTTCAGAAGCAACTCAAAAACGCACGCATGACGTTTGCGTCATCGGATTCATTCACCATTATGTCCATGGTAGAGTCAGGTCTTGGTGTAAGTTTGTTGCCACTTGAGGCAACAAAAGGTACAAATTTTGATATTGACGTACATCATCTGGAGACTCCCGTACATCGTAATGTCTTTATTACACATCGTGTAAAAGGCGAGATGTCGCGTACTACAGAAGAGTTTTTAAAGTATTTGAGTTAAAGATTGATGCATAGTTGTGTACGTTAACTATTTGAAAATTGCATAACTGTTATTAGATTTTGGTAAAGATGTAAAAAGATTTAACTACCGCTCGCGGTTGTAGCTTTTACGCTTACGGGTTTACCTGACGCCCAGAGGGCGCTACTTCTTTTTTCAAATGGCTTCAGGTGCAAACATAGTCTCATCAAGTTCTTCGTCCGAGTAATTACGGGAAGGAGTGGGACATGGCAGAAAATGCCGAGGCACCTGAGATGCAAAAGTCGTTGAGTCTATTCAACTTCTTTACCATCGGATTTGGTGCGATCATTGGTACCGGATGGGTGCTCCTGGTAGGCGACTGGATGGTTCTTGGTGGAGGACCATTCCCCGCGATGATCGCATTCGCAATTGGCGCAATTTTCCTTGTACCAATTGGATGTGTTTTTGGCGAGCTTACTGCTGCTATTCCAATTTCTGGTGGCATCATTGAGTACGTCGATAGGACATTCGGCCGCCCAATGGGCTTCTTTACCGGCTGGATGCTCCTTCTGGGTAACGCTCCACTGTGCCCTTGGGAGGCAATTGCTATTTCCACGCTTCTCACCGACCGCTTTGGTGCATTCCCAATTCTTTCTTGGCTGCGCTCCGTTAAGCTCTACACCATCCTTGGTGCAGATGTTTACCTGTGGCCAACAGTCATCGCTCTTTGCTTTGCCATTCTGGTCATCTTCCTTAACTTTAAGGGCGCTGGCGCAGCAGCTAAGCTTTCGAGCTTCCTGACTAAGGCTCTGCTGACTGGTATGATCCTTGCAATGGTTATCTCCTTTGCAACTGGTTCTCCAAGCAACGGCCTCCCACTCTTCTCCCAGGCAACTGAGGTTGCAGGTGGAGAGGGCACAAAGGCTACCAGCTTCTTTGGTGGCATCATTGCAGTACTTGTTATGACTCCATTCTTCTACGCTGGCTTTGACACCATTCCACAGCAGGCAGAAGAGGCTTCTGCTGACCTTGATTGGAAGAAGTTTGGCATCATTCCTGCACTTGCACTTATGGCATCTGGTATCTTCTATCTCATTTGCATCTATGCATTCGGAACCATGATTGACTGGCACGAGTTTGTTAAGTCTTCTGTTCCTGCACTTGCAGTTCTCGAGCGCATCAACCTGTTCTTCTACATTGCAATGCTCATCATTGCAACGCTTGGACCTCTGGGCCCAATGAACTCCTTCTTTGGTGCTTCAACTCGTTTGATGCTCGCTCTTGGTCGTAAGAAGATGCTCCCAGAGGCATTCGCAAAGATTGACCCTAAGTCTGGCGCACCTCTGACTGCAAACATGTTCATGGCTGGCCTGACCCTTGTTGGTCCATTCCTCGGCCGCAACATGCTTGTTCCTCTGACCAACGTTGCTTCTCTCGGCTTCATCTTTGCATGCACCATGGCTGGCGTTGCCTGCCTGCGTCTGCGTCAGACCGAGCCAGACCTACCTCGTCCTTACAAGGTCAACGGCGGCATCGCAGGTATCCTTGCTGCAATTCTTGCTGGTAGTATCATCATCGGCCTGATGGTTGTTCCTTTCAGCCCTGCAGCTTTGAAGCCAGTTGAGTGGATCATCACCATTTCTTGGATTGTCATTGGTATGGCCATCTTCATGATCTTTGGTCGTCAGTCTGAGAAGGCAGCAGCATAAGTTGCTTGCAAGCTTTAAAGGTTTCATCGGTACGTTGAACTAAGCACGTTATTTGTTTCTTTAGTTTGGATTTTTTGCGCCCAAAAAGGGTGGGCGCAAAAAGATAGTATTTATCATTTACTAGAGGGGGAAAGAAATGAGTAAGATTGCTTTTGTAGGCGGAAAGCTCGTTGACGGCACTGGCGCCGCTCCTGTTGAGGATTCTCTTGTCCTCGTAGACGACAAGAGGATCGCTTATGCTGGTCCTCGCACTGAGGTTCCAGAGGGCTATGAGGTCCGTGAC
>CAUVJF010000018.1:0-21269 GCA_963552125.1 uncultured Atopobium sp. | reverse complement strand
TCAAGCTCTGGAGTCCAGTCTGGTGGATAAGTTCCGTACCAAGTTGGCAGGAAGCCGATGGTTGGGGTGAAGTAAGTTCCCTGCTCAGCCATAAGCTTCATGGTGCGCTCGTCAAGCTCAAAGCCGTGAATGAGCTGCTTGCAGCCAAAGCGTACGCAATCATATGCAGCGTCAAAGTTGTTGTAAGAGTGAGCGTACAGAGGAATGCCTACCAGTGCGCACTCGTCAGCAATAGCCTTAATCTCCTCGGTGCAGAAGAGCTGCAGACGGTCGGAGTCCCAGCGCCAAATGCCGCCACCGGTTGCCCAGATCTTGATGCCGTCAGGCTCTTCACGGAGACGACGGCGGATTGCCTTACGAAGCTCCCATGGACCGTCTACCTGGTCGCCCCAAGGGTGTCCGTCCTTGGAAATCTGCAGTGGCAGGTGGTGAGAGTCACCGTGACCAGCAACGCGGCAAAGGCCAAGGCCGGTAGCAAAGATACGAGGACCCTGCATAATGCCCATGTTAACGAGGTCGCGGATAGCAATACCATTGCGGCCAATCTCAACGACAGTGGTAAGGCCGTGGGTAAGAGCGTCATAAGCCTGCTTGACTGCGCATGCCTGCTTCTGAGCAACGGACTCGATAACCCAGTCGTTATCGTTGTCGGTCAGGTTGCCGGAGAAGTGCAGGTGTGTATCAACAAGACCAGGCATTACGGTATGGCCAGATGCGTCACGTATCTCATATCCCTCTGGAACCTCTTTGCGAGGACCAGCATAGGTAATCTTGTCGTCATCGATAAGGACAAGGGAGTCCTCAACTGGAGCAGCGCCAGTACCGTCAACGAGCTTGCCGCCTACAAAAGCATACTTACTCATGTTTCCCATCCTTCCTTTGTTGTCCGCTCACTTCTTTTAAACGGACGAGGTTTACTTGCATAGTAAGCCCGGGTTAACTCCTTTGGAATAAGTTAGCCATGGTTGCCGGTAAGCGGAGCAAAAATACCCATGAACGGATGTTCAGATATCAATAATTTCATATAAACATCTAAAGTATTTGATTACTTCATATTTGCTATGACTACATTGCATAGTTGTGTCAAAACAGTTTTTGTCCGGTATCCGTGGTAAGGTTGAGAAAAACAAATTAAGGAGGGGCAATGTCTCAGAATTCTTCGTCGCAGTCCAGCTTTTTTGCACTTATCTCTCGCATGCGCTACATTGAGCGCTGGTCGCTTATGCGCAATTCTCGATCAGAAAGCCTTGCTGAACACGCCCTTGACGTGGCCGTTATTTCTCACTGCTTAGCAACTATTGCAAATGTGCGCTATCACAGAAATCTTGACGCAGATCGCGCGGCCCTTATTGGTATGTATCACGATGCATCAGAAATTATCACCGGAGACATGCCCACGCCTGTAAAGTATGCTAATTCAGAGATTAGAGATGCGTATCATCAGGTAGAGGCACGTGCCGAGAAAACCATTCTCTCCACACTGCCAGAAGACCTGCAAGATGCCTATGCTCAGGTGCTCACTCACAGCGCTGAGGCTTCAGAGAGTGAAGCTTATCTTAGAAAGCTTATTAAAGCTGCAGATAAGATTGCAGCACTCATTAAGTGTATTGAGGAAGCTCAGTCTGGAAACTCAGAATTTATTACCGCTGAAGCCTCAACTCGTGGAGTTGTTGAAGATTTAGCAGATTCTCTTCCAGAAGTGCGCGATTTTATGACAGAATTCCTACCTTCGTACGGAGAAACGCTTGATCAGCTTCTGTAAAGAAACGCTGATTTTGTCTGCTTGTTAAGGAGTTGCTTTGCGCGCACTACATGCACGTTTGCCTAAAAACTTTGTTCTGGAAGAGCGCTTAGAGGCGTATTCCAGCGTCATTGAGCCTCATCCAGAGGCTTTGAGAGGTACGTGGGCTTCTGCGTGTGCGCCAATTACTGCTGAGGGGCATGTTCCCTTCTCTGAGGTCCGTGTAGACCTTGGCTGCGGCAAGGGATCTTTTACTGCCGCTCAAGCTAAGGCAAATCCTAACGTGCTTTTTGTAGCCATTGATACAGAACCTATCTGTATTTCATATGCTGCTAAAACAATGTATGAAGCAGGAGTGCCTAACGCCATCGTAGTGCCTGGTACCGGCATGAAGATTGATGAGTACTTCTCGCCAGAAGAGGTCTCTGTTATTTATCTCAACTTCCCTGCACCATTTCCTCGAATCAGGCAGGCAAAGATGCGCCTCACTGATGCTGAGCGTCTTATGCAATATAGAAATGTTTTGGCTAAAGAGGGTGTTGTTCGTCTTAAAACGGACAGTCAGCCACTTTTTGATTTTTCTCTTGAGCAAGTTGAAGTTGCTGGATACAACTTTATTTGGAAAACGCGAGATGCAAAGAACGATTTTCCTCACGATGTTCCTAGTGAGTACGAACAAAAACTTGGTGCTCAAGGCGCTAAGGTTCATGCCTACCTGATTGCTCCGGGTCCTGTACCAGCAGATTTCACACCCACAGAGCCTGTCAGTCTTGTTGACTACCTTCCAGAAGATTTAGAGTCACTAACCTACGTTCCTCATGGAATGGAAAGCACGGTCCGCAATCTTGCAAACCGTGCTCGTAGACTTCGTAAGAAGGCTCAGTAATTTGTAATTGGCTATGTGTAGAAACAGCCGTTTGTGAAAACAACCTTTGTAGGAGCGCTCCTTTGTGAGCGCTCTTTTTTAAGCCAGCAGCCCTGACTCTTTTACTTAATCGACTTTATATTCAAAGCTCTAGTGGAATTAAGAACCGCAAGCACCATAACGCCTATGTCTCCAAAGACCGCTAGCCACATGGGAGCCAAACCAAAGGCTGCAAGAATCAAAACAGCAACCTTAACGCCAATAGCAAACACAATATTTTGCTTTGCAATACCCAAGGTATGACGAGCAATCTTTACGGCCTTTGAGAGCTTAGAAAGCTTGTCGTCCATAAGAACTACGTCGGCGGCCTCAATAGCAGCATCAGACCCCAAAACGCCCATAGCAACGCCTACATCAGCGCGTGCAAGAACGGGTGCATCATTGATGCCGTCACCGACAAAAGCAAGGGACTTACCAGCTGTCTTTTGGGCGAGAAGACCTTCAACGGCAGAAACCTTATCCTGTGGAAGCAGTTCAGCACGAACCTCAGTAATGCCCATCTGAGCAGCAATCTCTTCTGCAACGTCGCGTTTATCGCCCGTGAGCATAACAACCTTAGAAACGCCAACGTCTTTGAGGGAAGCGATTGCTGCTGGAGCATCAGCTCGTTCGCGGTCAGAAATAACAATGTGGCCCATGTAGGTCCCATCAACAGCCACGTGAATGATGGTTCCGTGGTTCTCGCACGCTTTCCAAGAAGCTCCTACGCTCTCCATAAGTGTGCAGTTGCCAACAGCAACGCTCTTACCATTCACGTTAGCGCAAATGCCCTGACCAGCAATTTCTTTGATGTCCGTGATAACACAGTCATCGTCCTCGCTTGGATAAGCAGCACGAAGAGCTGCAGCAATGGGATGCGTGGAGTGCATCTCAACGTGAGAAGCTAGGTGCAGAAGGTCCTTCTCGCCAATGGCCTGAGGATGAACAGCAAGGACCTCAAAAACACCCTCAGTCAGCGTACCGGTCTTGTCAAAGGCAACGGTATCAAGGGTAGAAAGCATATCAATGTACGCAGAGCCCTTGATTAGGATGCCCTCCTTCGAAGCAGCGCCAATACCGCCAAAGAAGGCCAGTGGCACGGAAACTACCAGCGCACACGGACAAGAGGCAATAAGGAAGGTAAGCGCCCTTACAACCCAGGTAGAAGCGTTAGCTACAAAGTCTCCCGAGAGCAGTGGTGGCAAAAACGCCAGCGCAATGGCACTGTAAACAACTGCTGGAGTATACACGCGAGAAAAACGACGAATAAAGCTCTCAGTCTTGGACTTGTTTTGGTTTGAGCTCTCTACCAGCTTAATGATGCGGGAAGCAGTAGAGTCTTCAAAGAGGTGGGTAACGCGAGCACGAACCACGCCAGAAAGGTTTACGCAGCCCGAGATAATATTGTCTCCCACCGTTGCGTCACGAGGCACGCTCTCACCAGTAAGAGCAACGGTATCAAGACTGGTAGAACCCTCGACGATCTCTGCGTCAACAGGGACACGGTCGCCGGGTTTGACCACAATAATCTCTCCTAGCCCAACTTCTTCTGGAGAGATAGTAAGCAGCTGTCCGTCACGTTCAACCGTTGCGCTGTCAGGACGGATATCCATAAGCTTGGCAATAGATTTCTTGCTGTTATCGGAAGCAAGGTGTTCAAACACTTCTCCTACCTGGAAGAACAGCATGACAAAGACGGCCTCATCAAACATAGGAGAACCGTTAGGCACAAAGCCAATGAGCAAGGCACCAACAGTAGCAATGGTCATGAGCAAGTCTTCGTTAAAGCACTCACCCTCAGTGATGCTCTCCCATGCTTCTAGAACAACATCGTATCCCGCAACAGCGTAAGGCAACAAGTAAAGCAGCAGTGCCTGCCAGAGCTGCAGGTCAAATGCGTGTTCAACCGCGTAAGCAATACCTAGCAAAACAGCAGAACAGACAATGCGAGCAATTTTCACCTTTGTCTTTGAGCTCATGGCTCCTCCTTGGGTTGTTGTTATGCCTAGTCTACTCCTTAAATTGATATATGTACATATATTCATACAATAATCTTAAGGAACTTTTCACAAGAAACTCCGCGGGCGAGAAACCCGTGGAGTCCCAGATAAACCTATAAATTTTGGCCGTAGTTTAAGCCAAACGTTCTTCTCGCCAAGTGGAAAGCTAGTTGATCAGCGATGCAGGAGTTGGGATAAATCCCTCAAAGATGACAGGCGCACCTTCAAGCTCGGAGGCAATCATGTCCTCCTCGCTCCTAACGGTCCAGGTAATCAGGTGTGCGCCCATGGTATTGCAAGCCAGCTTAACAAAGGGGTTCTTGCGATCTTCAAACTTGTATGAAATGAAGTCTGGACGACCAACAGAATTACCAAAGAGAGCTGTAGCGCCAGCTCGTGTAGCAATGTTCATGTGCTTGGTCTGACGGTCAATCAGGAAATTCTCTGAGAGCTGGCCACGAAGCATCTCAGGACGGTTCTGACGCAGCCACTGCAAAACGCGAGGATCAAAGCTCTCGATGCATGCACGAACGGGACGAAGATCAAGAGCCTGCATAATCTTTTCTGTCAGCTGCTCAGCGTTATTGTTGCGCGTCTTAGCCTCAATAATCAAAGGTGCAGGCAGCTCACCGGAACCACTCCATGCATAGACCTCAAGGACTTCCTCAAACGTTGGAATCTGCTCGTCGGTAGCAAGAAGTCTAAGACCACGAAGCTCCTCCAGCGTGGACTCCTCAACAATCTTCTGTACACCACAGAGGCGATCAAGTGCTGAATCGTGAACAACAACCAGCTTATTGTCTGCGGTCAGGTGAACATCAACCTCGGAGCCAAAGCCCTTCTCGACAGCTGCGCGGAAAGCAAGCAGGGAGTTCTCTGGAATGCCTGCCTCGTTGTTGTAGAGGCCACGGTGAGCGTAGCGATGACGAGCAATCTCGTGCCAACGCTCCAGGAGCAGGCGATCATTTTGCTTGCGAGGAGCAATAGAATAAGCACCGTATGCAGCTAAACCAAGAGCAGCACCAGCCACAACGCCACCAGCAATTGCCGCATTTCTAAACGACTTGCGCTTCTTGGTAGAAGCTAACAAAGCGTCAGAATCCTGTCCATTTTGAGCAGCAATTCCCTCAACAACATCTGCAACTGCAATGTCTGTAGCAGCATTCTGATGCTCAGCCAGGGTCTCCCCCATCTCTTCAAGCGACTCAGCAGTGCTTGCAAGCTGCTTTGAAAGCTTGTTCTTTGGGCGAGAAAAACGGTTCTCTAGATTAGACTGAAGCTGGGCCTGAGCAGCCAAAACTGAAGTCTGAGCCGAACGAAGCGCAGACTGAGCACGAGCGACTGATGACTGAATAGCATCGCCGTTTGGCAGTGCTGGCCTAATATGAGCATTAAACCCAGCTGTAATCTGCTCTTTTGCGATATTACCTGCTAAGTTGGCAGCCTTAGAAGCCGTTGTAGCAAGCAGCTTTCTTCCAGCCTCGGATTGAAGTGCTGCCTTTGCGGCATACTGAGTAATTGCTAAACCTGCAGCTCTAACTGCAGCTCTCTTAATAAAACGACCAATCATGTGGGCTCCCTTCAATCTAGCTTTATTCTATCAGTCCAGCTCTTGCTTTTTGCTACGTATTGCGACTTTCTATGCGCAATCAGTATCTTTGTCTGTTCAAAATCGAGTAGTATGTAGTCCATTAACTACTATCTCAGGAGCATCATGGCTGTTATAAAACAAGAACACGCTCTTTACCTGTATAAACTACTAAAAGCTACCATTGGCGTTTCTAAGCAGACTCCCCTCTCTACCGTTGAGGGCGCGCTCATTGAAGACGACCTTGCACCGCAGGATTTTGGCTTTGACGACATCCGCGCGCTCATGGAGGCGTGCCCCGATTTCATTAAGATCACAGCCTTCAAAAAGGGTTACGTCTACGCAACGCTTTTGACTTTTGACATCTTTGAGGCTGCCCTTGTAGCTGGCGAGAAAAACGTCGAGTCGCAAAACAACGGCAAACCATGGAAACGCCGCCGTGGAGCAAAGTCCATTCGCGCACTCAAGCCAAAGCACCTAGTAGTTGAAGCGGAACCTGAAGTTGAGGAGCTTCCTGCACAGGAAGAGTTGACGGAGCCAGAGGAGCTACCTGTCACGGAGAGCTCGGAGGAACTGTCAGCTGCAGAAACAGCACTAGTCACAGAGGAATCTGCTGCTGGGACACCTGTTGTAGCAACGCCTTGTGCAGAGGCGCCTGAAGAAGACTTCCAGCAAGAATCTGCCGATGATGTCACTCCAGAGCCCGCTGGAACCGCTGATGACGCATCTCCAGAACCTGACGAGACCGAAACGCCAGCTCCAGAGTCTAAAACTGCTGAGCCGACAGTGCCCGAACCTGTAGTGCCTGAGCCTACAGTGCCTGAGCCTACCATCTCGCTTACCGTTACCTACAATCCCTACGACGGCTCCGATGAAGAGAAGACGCTTGAGGCCGCTCCTTCAGTATTGCAACAGGCACTGAATGCAACAAGTTCTGTCTCTAGCACTACAGTTTCTGAATCCCAGGCTTCTACACAGGCAATCAATCAGAATGAGACTCCTGCTCCTGCCCCAACATACCCTGCCAATTTTGAGGAAGATGTCCACGTCAACAACGAGCTTCTCGGCATTATGTTTCAGATGGCTCCCGTCGACGCCAACGTTCTCAAGCAGCTGGAAGAAGACTTCAAACTTGCAGAGTCTTCTCGCTCGCTCATTTCCAAGGGCGGCACGTTCACATTCAACACGCGTTACAAGAAACCGCAGACAGACGAGGTTATTACCGCTACCATTCGTAAGTCTAAGCGCGGTGCTCTGCGTCCCTGGACGCTTTTGGAGCTCAGCGTTTCCGCAGATGAATTGCATGATCAGACAGTTGACGTGCTTCGCGGTCTGCCTAAGTCTGGTATCGCTTCATGGGAGAAACTGCCCGCCGCAGAAAAGCAGCTGCCCATAAACCCTGTTGACGTGGTCATGAACGAGGCTCCTGTCTCCGATTGGAATGCGCTTAGCACCACCTATCTGAGCGACGCGCCTTCGTTACAGGCAGCACAGGCTTGCCTTTCCGCGGCGTACGTCTACAGAAAGAACGAGCAGCAGCTCATGCATACTGACGCTGACTTTTCGCTTCCCGTTCCAGGTGCCGCGCCTCTGCTCTTTGATCCCGAGTGCGGATTTGATGACGACTCGCCTCTGGTGCAAAACGCCCTGCGAGCAGCAAAACATGGATGGCGCATGGCCGTTGAGCTCTACAATCCGTCCAAGCACTGCGTCTACCTTGCACTTCCCACCACCGATGGCGAGAAACCCCTTGCGCTCGTATTTGATACGTCCGCAGAAGGCCCTTATCAGGTTATTACAACACTGACTATTGAAGAGGCGTACCCCCTTGCACGCATCTTCTCTGATGGTCTACCTGCATGGATTATGCCGGAATAACCTCAGCTCACGAACAAGCTTCCTTCGCGAAGCAGCTCACATAACTGGTCACCAAAAAAGCCGCGTCGTGTGGACGCGGCTTTTCTTGTAATTTGATTTCTCGACGACGGGTACACCGGATTTCTCGATAAGCGCACCGGGTTTCTCGCGAGCAGGCAGATTACCTGACACCTAACTTAGTCGTGCCATGGCTCAACAGGCCATTCGTTGCCCGTGAGGCTCCAATTTTTCATGTCATTGGCGTCACCGTTGATGACAAACTCCCTGACAAAGATATCTTGCTTACCATTTGAAATGGTCTCAATGTAGTAGCGAAGACGATCCTCGCCCTCATAAGACTCGTCAAGCGGCGTGGTGTAGTTAGAAAGCGTCTGCTGGTCAACGCCCATGTCCTTCAGCGTCTGCGCCAAGATGTCGTAGTGCCAGACAGGCGCGTCAGAAATCTGCATAGGCTGAGCCGCTTCTTCAGCGGTCTGACCAGCTGGTTTGTACATAATAACTGGAGCAGAAGGCTGCTGAATGTCAGTATTAGTCAAGTACCAGTCACCGTGATCTGCGGTAATGATAAACGACGTGTTTTCATACACACCAAGACGCTTAAGCTCAGCGATATACTGCGCAACAATTCTATACGAGCCAATAGTCTGCTCTTCAACGTTTTGCTTGCTTGGATCGCTGGTAGGCTCAACGTTACGATCAAGCGTATAAGGTGGGTGTGAACCAAAAAGGTGGATAAAGCGGAACGATCCTTTCTGACCAGCACTGTCGTCAATCGAGAGTCCGTAGTGTTGAAGTTCCTGGTAATACTTGAGGTCATCCTCGGTGTAAGGCTGTGAAGAAAGATCAACCTCGTCCATGTTGACTGGTCTGCGCATACGCATATTGAGGTCCTCGGTGTAATACCAGAATCGAGGCTTAAATACCCAAGGCATGTCCCTACAGAATGCCGTCTTATAGAGAATACGCAGCGCACCTAGCACGTCTAGCTGATTATCTGTGCCGCGACCACGAGGCTCGTGGTAGTTGATGGAATACTTCTGTGCTGTATCTCTGTAATGAGAGTAGTTCAACTGATCTGTATACAAACCTGCTTGATATCCAGCATTCTGAATATCCTTGAGATACTGATCGCTCTGTGCCCAATTGTAGACAAAATCGTTGAAATTCTCGCCAGGCTGAGGACGAGAGCCAAAGAGCAGCGATGGAACACCGTAGCGCGTTGGAATCATGGAGCCGACGGAATTTCTGTACCAGGTAAAGCCAGTAAGAGACGCAAATGTCTCTGGATACTCATCGTAGAGCTTCTGGACAAAAGCAGTATCAGTGGTATCCAAAACAAACACCACGACGTTCTTCTTGGAAGAAACGTTGTAGAGGCCCTCGCGCGTTGCGATAACCTGCTGGTGTTCGGCATGAGCATCTATCGACGCTGCGATTGCAGGGCCCCACAGACTTGCAACGCCAACTGCCTGGACAATGATAAGAGCAGTTGCGGTTATCAAAAGACCTGTTCTAAGCTGCCTTGCTTTAAGGAGCGAGAAGGTCACTGCAGCTGCAATAATTGCCAACCAAATGAAGCCAGAAACAATCATCTGACTGGTAAAGTTGGACCAAATGACCTCATGACCATCAGCAAGGGGCATGCCACCGTTCAAGAATACTGCCTGGACATACGATGCCACGCCGATGGCACCTACAAATGCAACGGCAACGTTAAACACACGCTTACGCAGGAGCGATAGAAGCACCGTAAGAATAATTGTAATAATAAGTCCTGCAATAATAACGGGACCTGCAACATCGTTGAGGTTGAAAGAAAGGTCTCGCGCATTGCTGGCTACCAACTCAAGTGGGGCTACGACCAAGATGGTAAAGACAGTAAAGAAAGAAACAAGAAATGCAACACCAATACGACCTTTAGGTTTGAGGGTGCCCTCTTTTTGTTCTTTGAGACGAACAGCTTCTGCTGCAAGGATTTCTTTCATCTGAGCGTTTGCAGCTTCAGCACCTTTGGTGTCAACCTTGTGTACTTTGCCTTCGACAATCTTATTGGCGTTCTCATCAATCTTAAGGATGCGGAAGAGCACCTTACGAGAACGCCTAAACGCAACGCCAAGCACTGCAGAGAGTGCAACTACAACTGCTGCCAGTGCCTGGATGGTGTAGGTCATAACCGATGGGTCAACGTAAGCCTGAGCGATTGCTGGTAGAAGCGCCCACCAGACCAGAGTCAACGCTGCAACATACAACGCAGCATGCACAAAGAGTGCATGTGTCTTGCAATCGGCAGCGCTAACTGATGTCTTCATAGATGAAGCGATTGTTTTACGCACGGAGATCACTGTCCTTCTCGACGTTGCCGTCGTCTGCGGCGTCGACGTCGCCCTCGGTTGTAGCAGTATCGACATCGGCTGCTGCGTCGTCGGCGTCGTCCTCGATTGCTGCGTCGTCGGTCTTCTCGACGTCAGCGTCCGCGGTTCCCTCCTGGTGCGCCAAAACGCGCTCAAGGATGAACTTACCTGCGGCTTCTCCACCGTGACCGAGGTTAAAGATCATGTTGTTACGAATCTCTTCAATCTTGTGCGACCAGCTATCGGTTTCCTCCAGCATCTGCGCAACCGCGTCGCCAAGGCCCGAAAGGTCCTTAGGATCAAAGCTGCGGCCAATCTCATTCCTGAGCGTAATGTCACATGGATCCGAATGAATCTTGCTCCAGTCGGGGTTATTCTCCTTCATCGCGGTATCAATGAAGACCGACGGCTTGAGCGTGGTAAATGAGAACTCCTCAGCAACACTTGACCAGTCAGTAAAGAGCAGGTCAGCCGAGAGAACCGAAGTGTTGGAGCTGAAGTCGGTCTCAAAGGAGAGCTCCTCTGGGTCCGCGTCAGTGTAGCGAGCAAGAATCTCCTCCATACGGGCAGGATAGCGCTTCAAATACTCTGGGTGTGGGCGGACCACAATTCGCCAGCCACGACCCATGAGCTGCTCAAGCAGGCCGTCAAGACAGCTGTCCATCAAGTTGTCGTACTGCCACGAAGGACCAATCAACAACAGGGGTTTCTCGCCAGGTTTACGCTGGCCCAGATTCTGCTTCTGGTAGTTCTTGATTGACCTGTCGAGAAGATCGTAGCCAATAGCAGGCTTTCTCTTGGATGGTGTGTCGTAGTACTTCTCGACCAGCTCAAGATCGTGCTGCTGATGAGGGCCAACGCAGAGAACGTCGTCGTAGTAGGTGTACTCGTTGCGTGTTGAGGTAACCGTCATGGAAGTCATGTGGTGGCACATATACATGTACTCAGCGTCTTTACGCACGTAGGAGCGCTTCATGTAGGAGCTCTCCAGGTCGCCGAGGGAAGTTACCACAACATCAGCGTCGAGCTTCATGAAAAGCGTGATGAGGCGACGCTGACCCAAGTAATACGGAATCAGACGAGGCTGCTGTTTTGCCAGTTCAAAGACCTGGTCGTTAGGGTCAGAGGTGACATAGTGGATACGAATGTCAGAGTTTGCCAGCAGCCACTCGATGGCGCCCTGGAAGTACTTGTAGAAACCACTTGACTCGGAATAGAAAACCAGGTGCTTGCCGATGGTATCAAAGAAGCGCTTGTAGTCCTCTTTTTCTCGAGCAGCATGAGGATCGCGCTGGAACCATTTGTGTGTGGACTTGGTTGCTGCGTCCATTGCCTCAAACTCATCACGAGCAGCATTGAGATCGTCGTAATCAACCTGTTTACGAGGGTCGATGATGATGTTGCAGACAATTTGGACCAGGATGGACAAGAGGTTTGAGCAAACCCAGTAGAATGCCATGCCACAGACAACGTAGACTGCAAGTACCAGCGACATTGCAATAGAAAGGCCGTTTGTGGTGTTCTTCTCAGCACGAGATTGCTCTCGCTGAAGTGGGTTCAGCTTGTTGGAAGCAAGGCCAAGAGCAACCGAGGACAAAGCTGCTGCCAGGGGCATAATCCAGGTGATACCACCGTCGATGATTGGGGTCATGCCCAAAAACTCTGTGCCAGGAGCACCGGAATCAGTGATGCCATGGATAACGTCAACTAGGCCAAACAGGATGACTACCTGGATTGCCAGAGGAATAAGACTCAATAGCGGGTGATAACCTGCCTTTTTGTTGAGCTCGTTGGAGCGCTCCTCGATGGTCTCCCTGTCGCCGAAGTAGCGAGTCTTCAAACGGAAAGTCTCGGGCATAAGGCGCACCATAACAATAGAGTTTTGTTGCGTCCAAAGTGCCAGGGGCATCAGGATGATTTTAGTTGCAAGAGTAAAAAGAAAGATTGCAGCCCACCAACTGCCAGTCAAGTCGTATGCGGGCTGAACGATAAGTGAAAATACGTGCGCAAGCTGCTCCATATACAAACCTTCTACGAGAAACCTCTACAGAAACCAATAAAACCTAAACCTAAAACCTGCAAAACCAATGGAATTCATGAAAACTAAAAGAAAGCTACGACATCTCAAAGAAGTTTGTAGTATCTAAAGTTAACCTGAAGAAACCATTTGTGCATAACTAATTTATGGTATCAAAAAACGCTATTTATCGGCAGTTTAAAGCGAACAATCAAAACGTAAAATCTTTAATTTGAATGGACAAAATTTATTCATAAATTGTTCTTTTTAAAATCATTCTATAAAAGTTACGTAGGCAATTGTCTTTCTCGTTAATCAAAATTTAACCCCTGAAATGGCATTTTATTTGATTTTGGGGTTGCAATCGCGGTTCTGCTGGCTAAAATACTCTCCATGTTATTTTTAATATTCGGCGCATTAGAGCGCTTTTGAAATGAGGAGATTCTATGCAGGCTAATCTGCAGGAGCTAAAAGAGACCTATTCGCGGCAGACGTATAGTGTGTTTTCGATCAACCGCCAACAGAAGATTGCTGACTCCCAAGTTACCTTTTCGCTTGCTCATTCTGTTTTCATCATTCCTGTTTTTGGAGCTGCCGAGATTACTATTGGTGGAAATGAATTTGTCTGCGAAGGAACTACGGTTGTACATGTTCCTGCAGGTCAGACAGTAACATATCGAACCCTTTACGGACGCTCGTTTGACCATGTAAACATCTACTATGATGGCATTCAGGGCGATGTCACCAGCCCAATCTTCAATGCCTATGCATTTGATCCTCAAGGATTCGACCGCATTCTTGATAAGGTGCTTGACCTGGAAAAACTTAACACCACCCCATCGCTGGACAATCGTGTTGCTCAGATTGTCAATGGCACCGAGCTCATTAAGTCAATGTTCCTGCTCACCAACAGCCAAAAAGTCCAGGAGAGCATGGCCGAGGCTCGCACGTACATTGAGCTTCACTTTGCAGATCCAATTACCATTCCTGGTCTGGCTAAACGCTGTGGCATGAGCACTCAGCGCTTCTCCAACAATTTTGTTCAAACATTTGGTGTTCGCCCAATGACGTTCATCATTGCAAAACGTCTTGACCATGCTCAGCAGCTGCTTCAATCTGGTCTTTCTGTCCGCGAGACCTCCGAGGCGGTTGGTTACAATGATCCGTTCTACTTCAGCAGGCTTTATAAGAAGCACATGGGCGTAACACCTCAGGACGTTCATGACAGCTATGAGGGAAATGTCCTGATTAAGTAGGTGTCGTTTAAGACTGCCTGTTGCTACTTGCAGAAATTACTTGCCCAATTACTTGTGGCAAAGCTGGTCGCAGGTTTTATTGCAAATCAAGGGGTCAGAATGTTTTGTTCTGACCCTTTTTGCATAATCAGGTTGTTATATTCATTTCTATGAATACATAATTTTTGAGCTCAAAATTATGTGGCGAAAAAGGTAAAAAACCCGTTTAGTTGGAAATGAAAATTGAAAATTAGCTGTTTTATCTCCAACTAAAACGATTTTTTTACCGCACCAAAAACTTTTATCTGGGCAAACGTTGTATGCAGAAAAATGAAATCTCCAACTAAACGCATTTTTTACCACTTGGAGACTTATTTAAGCGGTTCCCGAAGAATCAGAGGTATCCACTGCCCCTCCATCAGCCGCCCATCACCATTCTTCGAGCAACTCTTGCACGAAACCAGTGCTGCTTCGCGGCACAAAAAATCCCAGCACCGCTAGGTGCTGGGATTTTACACTTGAAACTTTAAGGGCAATTAAGCAGCCTCAACAACTTCCTCGGAAGCGTTGTCTTTCTTAGCAAAGTGCTCAGCAACGTAACCAGTGATCAAAGGAGTCAGGATTGCAGTAACGATAACTGCAGCTGCTACCTGTGCGTTTGCTGTTGCAAGAGCAGCTCCACCATACAGAGCTGGGTTAGCCTCTGCCATAGCAGCAGGTGTAAGTGCATTTGCACCTGCGCAGGAAGAAATTGCAACGCCTGCAATTCCGGTTCCACCAGTTGCTTTATCAACAAAGTAGTTGATAAAGCCACCGCAAACAGAGCAGATAACGCCAAGCAGAATACCTGCAGGACCAGCCATAATGAGAGAATCAAACTTCATGGTTGTGCCCATAGCAAAGAAGGTCATGACAATAATTGCTGGCAGAGCGCTTGTGAGCATCTTCTTCATAGATGGGAAGCAGTTGCCAAGCAGAATACCCAGGATAATTGGGAGAACTGCACCAAGCAAAGACCAGTTAATTGGAGACTGACCAGTTGCGCCAAGAGCAAGCATGGTAACTGGAGGGCCAACGACCAGCGTAGTAATTGCGACTGCGCCCTGCTCATACTCGTTACCATAATCAGCCATCAGTCCTGCATACATGGAGTTGTTTGCACCAGAGCAAGCAGCAAGGATGACCATGGAAGAAAGGCCAAGCAGGTTGTCGTTCAGGAAGAATAGAACTGCAAGACCAAGAGCAACGCAGAACACAACCTTAGAGATGATGATGATAGCGCCACGAAGAGCAGCCTTTGGTGCACTCTTGAACGAAATAGTTGCACCAACGCACAACATGAAAGCACCAACCAGAGCAGCAGTACCCTTAACGGTCATAGCTGCAGTAAAGCTACCAAGCGTTGGGAATACATCTGGAAAAAATGTGTTCATGAAAACGCCAAGAAGCAGTGGTACCAGGATGTTTGCGCCTGGAATGCGACCCAGCGCCTTAAATGGATGCTGAAGAGAAATTGGTTCTTTTGTAGCCATCAATAATCACCTAGTCCATAACAATGCCGCCGTCGCAGTCGCCAACCTCACCGTTGACGAAGCTAGCAGCGTCGGAAGCAAAGAACAGTACCATCTGTGCAGGCTCGGATGCCTGAGCAGGACGGCCAAGAGGAATGATGCCTACAACCTTCTTGTACTTCTCCTCATCACTGGAGAGTGCAGTGGTCATATCTGTAATGGTGAAAGATGGGCAAACAGCGTTACAAGAAATGCCGTACTTGCCGCCCTCTTTAGCGATAGCCTTGGTAAAGCCGTTCATACCAGCCTTAGAAGATGCGTAAGCAACAGTACCAAGGAGGCCGCCGCCAATCTTGCCTGCAACGGAAGAAACGTTGACAATGCGAGCGCCACCACGATCAATGAAGTGCTGCCAGAGAGCGTGAGTTACGTTGTAGGTACCGGTGAGGTTGGTGTTGATAGTGTTGTTCCACTCTTTGTCGTCAACCTCGGTGAAAGGAACGGAGCTGATGCGACCAGCGCAGTTGATAAGAACGTTGACGTCGCCGCACTCCTCAAGAATCTGAGCAACGGTCTTCTTGACGCCCTCGGCATCTGCAATGTCCATTGTGTAGAAGAAGTTACCCTCGCCAAGCTCCTCGACAAACTTGCGACCAGTGTCCTCGTGACGAGAGCAAACGATTACGTGTCCACCTCCAGCAACAATACCCTTGGAGATCTCAGCGCCAATACCAGCGCTTCCGCCTGTAACCAGAACCAGCTTACCTGTAAAATCGAATGCCATGCTCTCTCCTTTTTTAACGAGCACAAACCATTAGGAAACAAATAAATTCTAGCCATATTCACATAATTTTCTATAGAAAAATTATTTTTGTTTCACAAATCCTATGGTAAATAAGCCAAAGGAAAATAATTTGCTTAAAATGCGACATAAATGACACATTAAATTTCATGTTCAATCTTTTGGACATTTGTCCGCAAACCAAACCCTTTTCTTTCCTCGTAAATTTAAAAAGTTAGACAAAGCTAACTTTTAGGAATACAATATGGCGAGAAACCCGTTGAGCTCGTAGCTCCAAAACTCCTAACTCTTGGCTTCACGCTATCAGTTTCTTGCTTTCAGTCCCGTAGCTACCTGCTCTCAACTCTTTGAAGGAAGTCGCTATGAAACATCGCTGCACGCATATCTCGACAGTCGCAAACCCACAATCGCGCCTCACCTGCAACCCTCTCCTATCCCGCAGGTCAGTGCTCACCTTGCTCGGCGCAAGCTCTGCGACAGCAATCGCTTCTCTCGCCGCATGTAGTCCACGCGATTCTGCAGCCAGCTCAAGCTCCGCGCAAAACCAAAACTCCTCGGCTCCCCTTGTTTTGACCACTTTTACCGTCATCCAAGACATGGCTTCTCGCGTTGCGGGAGAGTTCTGCCAGGTAGAGTCCATCACCAAGGCCGGCGCCGAGATCCACGACTACGAGCCCACGCCCGACGACCTCAAGCGCGCACAGAAAGCCCAGCTCATCCTCAACAACGGACTGGGGCTTGAGCGCTGGTTTGAACGCTTTGTTGCCGACTCGCAAGCACAGCGCGCTGACCTCAGCGAAGGCATCACCGCCATCCCCATCGCCGAGGGTGACTACCAGGGTCAGGCCAATCCGCATGCGTGGATGTCGCCCGCAAACGGCAAGATCTATGTCGAGAATATCGTCCGCGCGCTCAGCAACCTTGTCCCTGACCACGCCAAAGACTTCGAAGCCAACGGCGACGCATACAAAAAGGAGCTCGACAACATCTCCTCTCACCTGATTGAGGAGCTTAGCGCCCTGCCGGAGAGCCAGCGCACGCTTGTGACCTGCGAGGGAGCGTTCTCGTACCTGTGCCGCGACACCAACATGAAGGAGCTCTACCTCTGGCCCGTCAACGCTGCTGACGAAGGTACTCCACAGCAGATCGCCAAGGTTGTCGAAGCCGTAAAGGCGCAGCAAATTCCTGCGGTGTTCTGTGAGTCAACGGTCAGTCCTAAGGCAATGCAGCAGGTAGCCGACGAGACGGGTGCTGTCCTCAAGACTGACGAGAAGAACATATTGTACGTAGACTCCCTCTCGGAAGCTGACGGCCCCGTGCCCACCTATCTTGACCTGCTGCAACACGATGCAGACGCAATCGTATCTGGTCTCATAGGAAGGTAATTGTTCGATGAATCTTTGTGTTTCGCAACTTTGCGCCTGGTACGAGAAAAAAGACCGCGAGAAACCCGTCATTTATGACGTGAATTTCTCGCTCTCAACAGGAGATCTTTGCGCACTTGTAGGCGTAAATGGCGCCGGAAAATCTACGCTCTTCAAAGCACTGATGGACACCATCGCATGGGAGGGTTCACTTACTTGGGGTCAGCAACCTCTTTCACAGGCGCGCAAGCAGGGCAAAGTAGCCTACGTTCCTCAAACGGAGGCAATTGACGCGACGTTTCCGCTGCTCGTAAAAGACGTTGTTATGCAGGGAAGATATGTTCATCAGGGTTGGATGCGCATACCTTCCGCTCAGGACAAAGAGCTGGTTGCCCAGGCGCTTGAACGCGTTAACCTGGCCGACCTTGCAGATCGTCCACTTGCCCAACTCTCGGGCGGACAAAGAAAGCGTGTTTTTGTGGCTCGTGGAATAGCACAAGCTGCTGAGCTGGTATTTCTCGACGAACCGTTTGCGGGAGTAGATGCTCGCTCTGAGGCCATTATCACCGAACAACTCAATAATCTCAGTAAAGAAGGCAAAACATTGCTCGTTTCAATTCACGACATCAATTTGGCCCAGCAAAAATTCCCGCTCTGCCTGGTCATCAATAAAACCATTACCGCACAGGGGTCTTCAAAAGAAATTCTTTCTGGAGATGCCCTCCTGCAGAACCTTGGTATTTCCGAAGATACCCACATTGAGGAGGTGCTCCATGCCTGAGGTAGACATTCTCCAATACGCATTCATGCAGCGAGCCCTCATCACCGGAATTGCAACCGCCATAGTCTGCGGGCTTTTGAGCTGCTGGATCACACACATGGGATGGTCGCTTATGGGCGACGCCATCTCGCATTCTATTCTCCCAGGCGTGGTCATTGCTCATCTGCTGGGACTTCCCTATCTGGTAGGAGCACTTGTGTTTGCTCTCATTACCGTGGTGTTGGTCGGACAAGTCAAAAAGAGCCAAATTGTGCGCCCCGATACTGCTATCGGCATTGTATTTACAACGTTTTTTGCACTAGGAACAGTTCTCATATCCAAGGTTCCAAGTCAGATTAACCTCTCGCACATACTCTTTGGAAACCTTTTAGGTGTCACTACTCCCGACATGCTGCAAGTTCTTTGTATTGGCCTGCCTATTGCAATCCTGCTCATCCTTAAAAACAAGGACCTGACCTTGCTTTCATTTGATCCCACGCAGGTTCAAGCAATCGGTCTTTCTACTAAAACACTCACTTCATTTTTGCTTGTTGCCTTAGCCCTCGCAATTGTCATATCGCTCCAGGCAGTTGGCGTCATTTTGTCAGTCTCGCTGCTTATTGTTCCGGGTGCCTGCGCAAGGCTTCTTACCAATCAGATGCGACATATGCTCTGGATTTCTCCGCTTATTGCCACGGTCAGCGTTTTGATTGGAATAACAGGCAGTTATTACTTAGACGCCTCTTCTGGAGGAATGATTGGACTCACCCTCGGCGTGGTTTTTTGTATCATTTTTATACTAAAGAGTTTACCAAAGCTTACTTTTAGGCATATACTAGACAAGAACTAAGAAAGGAGGACCAATGCGTACACTCAACACTTCAGAAGCCCAGCTCACGCACGCAACCCGCGCGCAAAAGCTCTTGCACAGGCAAGCCTCAGCGGCTCTCAGAACATCCATTGGTCTTATGGTCGGAGCTCTTCTTATTGCGATGGTTCATTAAGGCTTCAACTCAAATAATCACCCAGATTTGGCGAGAAACCCCTCCTATTCAAAGGGTTTCTCGCTAAATTTTTATATAAGTGTTTGAACGAGAATGCCTACGGATACTGACGCAAGGTTGGACAAGATTGAAAGAGTCCATGGGGTGTTGCTTACTCTTTTTACCTTGTAAATGAGACCTTCAACAGCAATAACAACCAGCTCAACCGCTATGACGCACGCCCAGTACTGAACGTCGTTAGCAACCACATCAACAAGGGCGCTTGTGATAAAAACGGCAATTGGATTAGTAAGCACTTGAGCAGCAACAACAATCAACAGTGCTTGATTGTCTTTAACGCCCAGCGATTTTGCGACAATAAGCTCAACAGTAATAGTCAGAATCAGACAAAACGCAAATATCGGAATAACGGTCATCAAATACGGTAACAAAAATATTTGGTCGTCCATGCCATTAGCCTTCTGCTTGTTTGTCTTCAGCCACAAGATAGTCTTCAGCAACAAGATAGTCTTTAGCTGCAAGCGCATCTTCAACCGCAAGCTCATCAACCTGATCAGATAGCTCTGCGATTAGATCATCTTCCTCTACAGCCTCAACAACTTGTGCTGCCTGGAACATACGCTCATGACCAAATGGCCCTGTAGCCACGGAATCTTTGACTAACGTAAGACCTACACCCAACGCAAGTGCCGAGACCAAACTGATACCAGAGAGCATCGCAGGATGTTCAATACGGAATCCTGCGAGCGCAGGCAACGCACCTACAGCTAGTGAGAAACTGGCCAAGCCAAATGCGGTTCCCTTTGCTTCGTGCAAAATATTAGCCAAAGAAGCCAGCGTGATCGCCATTGTAAAGTTAAAGAAAAACACCGCTAGGAGGCCCATAAGAGGCATCTCCCATGAAGGTACAAATAAAGTAGCTGCGGCAATGAGTGAAAAAATAGCTGTAGTTCTAAAACCAATACGGTCAGCAACCATTCCGCCAAGGGCTTTACCTGCAAATACACCAAGAATGCTCAAAGCCAACAGGAGCATTTCGCTCTTCCAAGGAAACGCCATGACTATGCCGGTGTAGCTTCTGAGCGCAACCACAAAGCAGAGCAAGAAGATTGCAAGCAAAGTGCGAGAAGAAAACTCAGGAATGGCAAAGGGGGCGTTATGTATATTCCAATATTTTTTATTAACCTTTTGCACCACACGGGTAATACTTGCACATAAGAACAGCAAGACAAGCAGCGAAAACGCAACTTGAAGTCTTCCGTACTGTGCGCTAAACGTGCCTAAAAATACTCCTACCGCGCCTGTTGCAATAAAGATTCCCGATGGGCCCGCGTGTTTTTGCGAGATATTAAGGACGCTCAGTCCACCTGCACTATGGAAGAGCGCGTTTCCAATCGCAAGCAAAAGAATCGCAGGCCACTCGAGAAGGGCTATAGGGACCAGCGAAAGAATAACTCCAGCACCCACTAAAGCATACGAAAGTAAGGCGGCATAGGAGTTCTTATCCAGCTGATCCAGCGCAATGCCTATAGGGAGCTGCAGGGTAAAGGCAACTATGTCATACAGTAAAATACTTAGCGCAACAACTTCCATCGAACCCTGGCCAGACTCGCCCAACACTCGGCTTACCGCGCAGAGCATGGTAGATACGCATGCAAAGTCAACTACAAAATGACAAAGTGCATACGCAAAGGTAGTGACTTCTTTTTTGGGAAGAATCTGCTGTGTTGTGGACAAGGTTTTACCTGCGACGCCTTATGATCATAATGAAGCCAATTACTGCCACAAGAGTAGAAACTGCAGCCATTGCTAAGAAACTAGATGATCTACCAATTCTTGGCGTAGAAATAACATCAGCTAATGCGATAACGGGTAGCGCAACTGTCATGACAAAAGTGCTGGCAGCAAGCGCAATTTTTTGGGCTGAACCCAAACTAGAACGTAGATGACGATACAGTGACATAGTACCTCCTTCATCAACTTTTTAATAGTTTACCAGCACACACGCCGCGTTCCAAATGTACATCCGTAAACGGCATAAAAAAGCGCCCGACGAATGTGAACTGCCTCCCATTTCTTGGACATAAGAAATGGGAGGCAGTTCATATGCGGGT
>CAUVJF010000017.1:0-23050 GCA_963552125.1 uncultured Atopobium sp. | reverse complement strand
GCGCTCCACCAGAAATTGAGAGCCACGCCTCGAACAATCAAAACGTAGTAGAAAACAGACCAAATAACCAGCGCAAAGATAAAGAATACGTATGCCAGCGTGACAGGCTTGATTTGTTTTCCAAAGAGAACAACTCTGCGTTTTGATTCTCCAATGCGCGCAAAACTCCAAGGCAAAAGCACAACAATTGACGAGAAAATCGTGGAAGGATGCAAGATAAAGAGGGTAATCAAGCCAAGAACAAATATGACAATAAGCCAGATAAGGTCGTGTTTTGGTGTTTTTGAGCGAGTCATCTGCATAAAAACCCACCAAATAGAAGGCATTACACAGAAGGCTACGGTGTTAGGAAAGATTGGTCCATAGATAAGAAGCGACCAAGGGAAAACAAAAAACGCTAGGCAAACAAAAGCTCCACTGATAAGCGCAATGCGATGTTTAGGAAGAACTTTTGCAATAAGTGAGCAGATTGAGAGCGGAAAGATAATTGCTGCACTGACAAAGTTGAGTGCATTACCTGCAATAGGAACGGTTGTAGAAACAAGCTGCGTTGTTAGTGCAACAATGATGTTCCAGCCTGAAGGATAAAATCCCGAAGTCCCCGGTTCCCAAGGGGTAATTGAAGCTTCTACGGTGCTGTAGAAGTCATAGTGAATTGATGAGTACTTTTGAGACTCAATCATTGCCTGCGTGACATCTAAGTGATGCACAATATCCCAGCCCTGTACAAAGGAGCTGGCAGAGGGCAGGGTTGGTAAGAAGAGAAACCCTACGGTAAGAAGACCAACTGCAACATACAGAAGGGGCATCCAGAAAGGGAGTTCTTCGCAGATGAATGCTGGTACAGGGTTGGTTGATCGCTTGCCAGCGCGTATTGCTTTGGATTTGTTGGGTTTCTCGCCTCTGTGGTGCTCTTTGTGTTTGGGTGCAACATAATAAACGTAGCCATTGACCAGAACTGCAATAAGTAGAGGAACAAGAACCATTACAGCCAAGGGGATGGGGATATTTAGAGCGCTAAAGATCTCTCCCTCAATAAAGTAGAGTGCACAGCTTACCAAAGGAGCACTAACAAGTGCCCAGGGCTTTGGCATGCCGGAAGCATGCAGCAAAATGACGCCCGGCACATAGAGCAGGGCAACAATGACAACTACACTTTGGAAGAACTCAAGCCACATCCTGATCCAATCAAGGTGTTAGTAAAAATTCTTATACTTCTGGGTCACACGACTGGGCGTGACAGCCACTTTGAACAGACTGGTCTATTTTACGATAGAAGCAAAAGTGGTGTTGAGATAAACAAAAAGGACTTCCGAAGAAGTCCTTGAACATTTGGTAGCCCGTACCAGATTCGAACTGGTGATCTCCGCCTTGAGAGGGCGGCGTCCTGAACCGCTAGACGAACGGGCCATGTATGACTGGGAGGACATGGCTGGGATAGAGAGAGTCGAACTCCCGTTGACGGAACCAGAATCCGCTGTCCTACCACTAGACGATATCCCAAGATGTCATCCGTGCGCATCAGCGCGAGAAATAACTATAAAGGAGACTCGTCAGAGATGCAAGCAATAATTTCAAGAAATTCTGTTTGCAGCAAAAAATATTATACAAAACGCATCTCTAAGCGCAAGGAACGTCTCTCGTATTTGAGCTGAGCATGCGTTCTGCATCAATAAGCGCCTGGTCAAGAGGGGCACAGCCGGTGCAACTTGCGCATGCGGTAGGAGCGCTTGGAGTTGCGGCAAGACCACCTTTAGCTGTTTCTCTGAGAGAAACAGGGAGCGCGGCACCAACTTCTGCCATAGCGTGTGCAACCTCATCAAACGGAATTGGGTTACCAACGCCCGCAAGAGCAAGCTGAGAAGAGCTTACGGCAGCGGCTACACCAATAGCGTTTCTATCTTGGCAAGGATACTCAACCAGTCCTCTGACAGGGTCACAGACCAGTCCTAGAAGGTTAGAGATAGCAATAGAAGCAGCGTCCAAGCACTGTTGAGGAGTGCCACCCAAGAGCTCGGTCAGTGCAGATGCGCTCATGGCAGCAGCTGATCCAACCTCTGCCTGACAGCCGCCCTCAGCGCCAGAAACACTTGCGTTGGTGGTTAGAATGGCTCCAATAGCACTTGCATTCCAAAGCGCAGAAATAACTTGCTCGTCGGTGGCACCAATCTCTTCTGCTACCGAGATAAGCGATCCTGGTACAACGCCAGAAGCTCCTGCAGTAGGAGCGGCAACAATGACACCCATGGTTGCCGAGCGCTCAAGCACGGCCATAGCATAGGCAACGGCTCGTGTTTGCGTGGTGCCCATAAGCGCACTTGAGATTGCAGCCGGGGTTTGTGCTACGGTCTTGGCCTGGCCGTTGAGCAGACCACCAATGGACTGACGAGGCGTCTTGATAGTGTCGTGAACCTCATTGCGCATAATCTCAAGAACGTGAGCCATCTCAGCATCTACGTCCGCATCTGGTCGCAGGTCCTTCTCGCGCTGGCGCATAATCTGGCCAATAGAAGCTCCCGTCTTGGAGCACCTGGCGAGAAGATCTGCGCCGTTGTCAAAGGCTCCTGAAAGCACGTCGTTTGTGACCTGTGGAGCTGCTCCTGGAATGGAAACCTGAGCGGCATACGAAACGTGAGGTGCCAGCTGGAAGAGGTCGAGGACTTTCTGCTCAATAGGCTCGTCAATCTCAAAGACAGTGTGGGCAAAGCCGCCACGCTCTGAGCGGAAGGTGCGCATAGTTGCAACATTGATGTTTTGCGTGGCCAAAATAGTAGTGAGAGCTGCAAGAACACCGGGTTTATCGCGATGTGAAACAAAAATAGTGGGCATATCGCCAGACATGCGAATGCGTACGCCATTGACGCCAGAGATGCGAATACGGCCGCCACCAACAGACTCGCCCATAACAGAAACGTGAACGTTATCTGCGCCATAGAGGTGAATTTCTACGGTGTTTGGGTGCAGAGTCTCGTCGTCGCCCTTTTCAATAACGCTGTAGTTAAGATGGGCTTCTTCTGCCAACATGAGCGCTTCACGGACGCGCGTATCGTCTGGAGCAAGGCCTAAGATTCCTGCAATCAGAGCATAATCAGTGCCGTGACCAAGGTGGGTATGAGAGAAGGAGTTGTAGAGCCAAAACTCAACGCGCTCCAGCTGCTTTGGTGCAAGCGAGCGTGCAACCAGAGCAATGCGCAGGGCTCCTGCTGTGTGCGAGGAAGAAGGACCCACCATAATGGGGCCTAGGACCTCAAACGCAGACATAGAAATCATAGCTACTCCAAAACTAAACAAACGATAACGATAAAAGAGCTGCAAAACCATCTGTTTTACAGCTCTTGTGTGGTTTTACTTTTGATACCCACTTACGCTTGGAAGAATACGCGGCAGGCGCGCATTCAACGCGTTATTTGCAAAGCTCCAGAGCGCGGTCAAGGCGAGCAAGGCAAACCTCACGACCAAGAAGCTCCATAGACTCTCCAAGAGGAGGGGAGACCATGTTGCCGCACTCAGCAACACGAATGGACTGGAAGACAATGCGTTTCTTAAGGTCAAGCTGCTCTGGAAGCACCTCAAGGGCAGCGTCAATTGCTGCAGCCTTCCACTCGTCCTCAGAAACGCCCTCAAGAGCAGTCTTTGCAGCCGCAAGGACGGTAGCACTCTGAGCAGCGTCTTTGGTAAGACCCTTCTCAACGCTCTTTTGATCAAGGGTGACGTTTGCGCCTTCATACAGGAAGCGGGACTTCTCAATGACGTCTGGGCTTACTGTGGTACGAGGACGAAGAATCTCGGAGAGCAGGTCATACCAGCCTGGACGAGTTGCGTAAATCTCATCTGCATCAGTTGCGTTGCCTTGAACGGGCTCAAGACCTGCGCCCACAAGCTCTGGAATCAGAACAGTCTTTGCAAAGGTCTGGCTGTCCATATTGGCAAGGTAGGTTGCATTAATCCAGTTCAGACGCTCTGGGTCGGACTTAGCAGGGTTCTTGGAAACGTGGTCCAGAGAGAACTGAGATGCCAAAACGTCACGAGGAACAATGGTTGTCTCGCCATCAAGCGACCAGCCGAGAAGGGCCAGGTAGTTGACAAAGGCATCTGCAAGATAGCCCTGGTCACGGTACTCCTCAACAGAGGTTGCGCCATGGCGCTTGGAGAGTTTCTTGCCGTCAGGACCCAAAATCATGGAGATATGTGCAAAGGTTGGAACGGGTGCGCCCAGAGCCTCGTACACCATAATCTGGCGAGGGGTGTTAGACAGGTGGTCATCGCCACGAATAATGTGGGTGATGCCCATGCCAGCGTCATCAACAACGGTAGCAAAGTTGTAGGTTGGGGTACCATCGGAGCGGAAGATGATAAAGTCATCAAGCTCGCGAGCGTTAAAGGTTACGTCACCGTGAACAGCGTCGTGAACAATAACGTCACCGCGGTCCAGAGGAACCTTGATGCGGATGGTATAAGGCTCGCCAGCGTCAATTCTGCGCTGAGCCTCTGCAGGATCAATGTTTCTGCAGGTGCGCTGATAGCCCTGGAAGGGGTCGTGGCGCTCCTCAGCAGCCTTCTTGTCTTCAGCAAGCTTTTCTGGCGTGCAGAAGCAAGGGTACGCCTTGCCCTCTGCCAGCAGTTTATTTGCTGCTTCACGATACAAATCAAGGCGCTCGGTCTGGCTATAAGGACCGCAATCGCCGCCCTTATCGGGACCCTCGTCCCAATCAAGGCCAAGCCACTTCATAGTGCGTAGGATAATCTGAGTATTCTCTTCAGTTGAGCGCGTAGGATCTGTGTCATCAATACGAAGAATAAACTTGCCACCGTTTGCGCGAGCAAAAGCCCAGTTATAGATAGCAGTACGTGCACCTCCGATGTGCAGCTTGCCTGTTGGGGATGGCGCAAAACGTACTCTTACCTGCTTCTCTGACAAAACTCCTCCTTGGCAGTTATTTTCTAGCGAGAAAATCTAGTTTATGCACTCTTTAGTATAACGCTTGAACACAGATGACCGACAACGTTGCCTAGTCTTCAAACATATTGTGGTCTGCAAACTCTGCTTGAACGGTGCGGATCATAAGGTCTACGTCTTCAAGTCCCAGGTGACGTTCCTTCTCGTCTGCTGCAAGGGTATGCCTACGACGTGCCCAATTCTCAAGCGCAGCAGGGGAAGACTCACGGGGAAGAGACCTAATCTCTGGATCCAAGCGACGGCAGATGTCGCGGGAGTCAATGACAATAATCTTGCCCGCTTTTCTAGCTTCTGCGTAGCCATCAATGTTGAACATGAACCAAGAATCCTCAAAGGCAGCGTTATGTGCCATAAAAGGAATCTTTTTCATAGTTGCCAGCAGCGCCTCTTGGGCTTTTTTATCGTCTCTAAATGATTTCTTGCCTTCAACATCTTTCCAGGTAATCTGGTGAATATCGGCAAGAGGGACGCCTTTTTCTTTGTACATCTCTGGAATGCCAAAGTAGGCGGTGTGAGGCTCTACGGCAACGGTGTTGCGACCAAGATTCCAGAACTCAAAACCTACGTTAACAATGTAGCCCAGCTCAGGGAAGCGTGACGTAGTCTCAATATCAATGCCCAGCACCGTGCCAGAAACGCTCTTCTCGACATACGCAATTTGCAAGTCGTTAAGAAGCGGACCTGCGGTTTTGTAGACAGCCTTAGGGCGACGACGTTGCATCTTTGCAACGGCTGCCGCAAGATCGTCGTTGGAAAGACCGCGAGAAAGGCCAACGCCTCGATGGTTTCTGAGCCTCTCCACACCGTAGGTATCGCAGAGTGAGCGCGTTCTATCAGCAAGCTGCTGAATGACAGAAAACTCTACAGGCTCTTGGCCAAGTGGCGCTTCCTTCCAGGCATCAAGTAGCGTTTTAATGGCATCACAGTTTTTGTTGACCTCGCCGATGATGGACTGATCATCAACAAGAAGGCCAGGTATGACAAACGCATTAGCGTGCTCAATAGCTTGATTGATATCCATACACTCTCGCTTTGGTGGGTGAGAATTAGTTCAACATATAAGTATCTACCCTGAAGCGCGTATTCTTTGCGTCATTTTCTAGAAAGTGGACGCCTCACCAAAAATGCGTGCTAGGCTGTTGGATGCAACACAGTTCTATGAAAGGTTTTACGCATGTCTGATTTAAACGAGTCACTTGCTCTTTCTGAGGAGCTTCTTGCTTTTATTAAGCAGAGCCCTTCTATGTTTCATACCACGCAAACCATCAAAGAGTACCTGCTAGAGAATGGTTTTACGTACCTCTCCGAGGGATCTTCTTGGGATGTTCAGCCAGGTGGCACTTACTTTACCACGCGCAATAATTCTTCAATTGTTGCCTGGAAAGTTGGCGAGAAGTACCGTGAGTCCCAAACCTCAAACGCTGATGCTCCTTATCACTTCCAGCTTGCTGTTGCCCACGGCGATTCTCCAACCTACAAGGTAAAAGCCCAGCCAGAGCTCACCGGTGAGGGCAACTCGCTTCGTCTGAACACCGAGGCATACGGCGGCATGCTTGATCACACGTGGTTTGACCGTCCTTTGGGTATTTCCGGTCGTGTGCTGGTCAAGGTAGGAAACAAGGTAGAGTCCAGGCTGGTCAACATTGAAGACGACATTGTCATGATTCCAAGCTTGGCTATTCACCTCGAGCACAAAAATGGTCTCTCGCCAGAGTTTAATCGTGCTAAAGATTTGATGCCACTCTTTAGTGCTGGAGAGCTTAATCCCGGCGCCTTTAATGCCCTGGTAGCAGACGCAGCAGGCGTGTCTCAAGAGGACATTCTTTCTCGCGATTTGTTCTTAGTTGATCATACGGGCGGCCGCATTTGGGGCGCTAAGAAGGAGTTTGTTTCTGCTGGTCACCTTGATGATTTGCAGTGCGCCTTTGTGGCACTTAAGGCTTTCCTTGCTTCCTCAAATGAGCAGGACATCTCTGTGTACACCTGCTTTGACAACGAGGAAGTTGGCTCAAACACCAAGCAGGGCGCTAAGTCTACGTTCCTTAAAGATACGCTGCAGCGCGTAAATGCCACGCTTGGTTTTACGCAGGAAGATTACTACCGCGCGCTCTCGGCATCTTTGCTGGTGAGCTGTGACAATGCTCATGCGGTGCACCCCAACTATCCAGAGAAGCACGATGCGGCCAACAAGCCTTACCTCAATGGCGGCATGGTTATCAAGGAAGCAGCACGTCAGTCGTACTGCACAGATGCGTTCAGTCGTGCCATTGTCGAGGCTATCTGGAAGCAGCAAAACGTTCCTTACCAGGTCTTTGCTAACAGAAGCGACATGCCAGGTGGATCAACGCTGGGCAACCTCTCCAACATTCAGGCCAGTATGCATGCTGTTGATGTGGGTCTTCCACAGCTTGCTATGCACTCTGTTTACGAGACCGCAGGCACCAAGGACACACTTCTGGGCTACCAGGCTCTTAAGGCGTTCTATGACACCTGCGTCTGCATCACCGATGCCGATTCGTTTGAGTTGAGGTAGTACCTGGCGAGAAACCCCGTGTACTAGCTATACTTACGTACATCGCATATAACACATCACTTGAAGGAGTTCCATGTCAGAAAAACAGCTTACTGCTCATGATATGGAGCTCCTAACTTGTGCAGGTATTTACGTTGAACCTCAGGCACTGAATGGCCCTGCGTTGGTATTTCCTATTTCAGATGGTCAGGGTGGAGACATACGTGTGTTGTGGCAGGGCGGCGCCTATGAGAGTGCAACGTACACAGATTCAAGAAAGAACCAGCTGGTATTTCCTTATCTTGAGCTGTACGACTTGTTGTTTGAAGCTGCTTGTTCCGTACACTCAGTCTTAATGTTAGGTGCTGGTGGTTGCTCGTATCCTCGTTATTTAGTAGCTCATTATCCAGAGGTTTCTTGCGATGCACTGGAGATTGACCCTAAAATTGCAGCTCTAGCTCATAGCTACTTCTTTGTGGATGAGGCTATTAGAGAGAGCAACGGCAGGCTTCAAGTGCAGGTAACTGATGGCGTTGAGTATATAAAGAACCTATCTACCTCTAATAACAAGCGTTATGACGCCATCTTAAACGACTGCTTTAGTGGAGAAGTTCCACCAGCGGATATGATGACCGTTGAATGGATGAGCCAGGTGTCACACTGCCTTACTCCCGGCGGAAGATATCTCACCAATGTAGTTTCTGCACAGTCAGGAGAGGGAGCGCATCAGCTTGAAGTGCTCCTAGATGCTGCTCGCACGGTGTTTGAGCAGGTAGAGATTGTACCTTTGGATCCAGAAGCAGATCCAAGAGAGCCAGATAACCTTATGCTCGTTTGCCAGCGCGCTTAAGTGCGGTAAGCGCCAGAGCAAGACAACTGCTCATCAGGGCAATTCCAATACCAAAGAGCACCAAGAAACCGTGGGCTGAGCCGTCTACAATCAGACTCCAAATAATGAGCGCACAAGCAGAGACAAAGCAGCTTACACCTGCAATTCTTGAGTAGATAAGAGTTGAATCTTTTTTGCCAAACACAGCGCGCACCAATAGTGGCGAACCGACCGTTGTAAGGGCATAGGCAATTCCAAAAAGGAAGGTTCCTGCAAGCAAGAGTGGCAGCACTGGAAGCTTAATTGCCAGCATAAGTAAGCCAACAATACCCGAGAAAATTCCTACAAAGCAGGCAAGCTTTACAGAGATATCACTCAAAGCACCTAGCAGCACTTTTCCAATTGCTTGACCGAGCATGGTTGTTCCAGCAAGAAGGCCTGTGGCAGCGGCAATGGCTGGAGCGGTTTCTGCAAATGTTGCAGCATAGCTAGGGAAGTACTGAGAGATTTGCTGGTTAAAGGTAATGAGCGCGTAAAACGCAGCAACCATATAAAACTCTGGATATTTCATTGCGTCATCAGCGGAGATATCGGTTGAAGAAGCCTCTGCGACTTCAATAGTTTTCTCGTCAGTAGAGGAGAAGGTAAGAGGTGTAAGACCAAGGTCTTGGGGTTTCTCGCGTACTACAAAAAGGGTAAAGGGAAGTGTTCCTACAAGCATAACCAGGGCAAAAATTAGATAACAGGCTCGCCAGCCTTCAGGGCCAGACGAGATAATGGCGGATCCGATGGGGTTAAAGACAGTGCCACCGATACCGGTAAATGCAAAGCAGAGGCCCATAAAGGTGCCAACGCGCTGGTCAAACCAATCGTTGATAAGTGCGGGGACACATAAGAACATAAGCGCAGGAACGCCAATACCAAGTCCCACCGCGCAGAGATAGAAATGCCAAATCTCTTGAGAGGCTGACATAGCTCCATATGAGATTGCGCAGATGATAACGCTTGCAGAGAGTACCAGGCGCGTATCGTGCGTTTTATAGAACTTGCCTATGAACGGCAAAGCTACCGTCATGGCAATGCAGAGTACCGAGAAGACCGCAGAGAAGGCAACGCGGGGTACGCCAAAGTATTGTGAAACTGGTGTGATGAAGATGCCGAAGCACGTCAGAATAATGGAGCACGGCAAAAACATGATGACAATACAAGTTGCAACAATGGCGTATGCATACTTAGTGCCTAGTAAACGTTGTAGCACTGAGGCTCCTCTCTTTTGGCCAGAAATAGTGTAGGCGATGTGCCTTAAAAAGGACACATCGCCTACCGAGTCGCACAAAATTTTTGAAAGGTAACTCAGGGTTTTACGTGCGTAAGATCTTAGCTGTCGGAGCCTCTGCGGTTCTCGCCCTCAAGAGCACGGATTGGGCCGATGTCCTGAGTGGTCTCAAGAGCGCCCAGGTAGTTACCCTCTTCATCGCGGACAGCAAAGTAACGGACGTAGAGGAACTTGTCTTTAACCTCAAACCAGAACTCGGAGGAATCACGCTTGCCACTCTTGAACTCGGTGAGGATGCGACGAACGGCCTCTTGGCTCTTTGGTGGGTGGCAGTCGTAGACGTCGCGGCCAAGGCAGCTCTTAGGACGAGGGAAGGCACGGGTGTCGCCGTGGCTGAAGTAACGAGTCTTGTCATCTGCATCAACAAAGGTAATGTCGAGCGGAATAGTTGCAAAGACAGCCTCAAGCTGAGGAATAGTGAACTCGCCAGTAGAGAGCTTAATCTTGCCGTCAGCAGAAAGTACTTCCTCTTCTGCCTCAGCGCCCTTCTCGTCCAGAGCGGCAGCAGCTTCCATCTCTTTGAGCTTGTCGTTTGCAAGCTCAAGAGGATCTGCGTGCCATGATGGAGGATTGACGCCAAATGCGTGACCAAACTCGTTCTCTTCAGCGGCAATCTGGGTCCACTGGGTGGCGGTTAGGTGCTCAAGAGAAAGCGGAATAAGAACGTTCTCTTCCTTGGAAGCCATAGACTCAGCGCCCTCAATAGCCTCATCCAGATAGTCAGCAACGCCTGCCATAAGGCCTGCATCGTACTGACCAAATGCGGTCTCAAGCAATGCTTCTGCACCGTTGACAGCGTTTCTTACCTCATCGTCCTTGCCCCACATAACCTTTGAAGGACCGGTGATATCGTGACGCTCCAGGTGAGGGAAGAGCAGCTCTTCCTTGCGCTTATAGTGAACAAAGACCTCATCAAAGGCGTCCATATCAGCCTTTAGAATTGCTGCAACGCCAGCGCATTCTTCGTTGCTGGAAGACTCGTTAAGGGCGCGAGCGCGCTTAACATCTGGAGCAACGCGGTCGTGGATAAAGGCAAGAATGCGGTCGTTCTCCTGGCGCATGGTCCAAACAGGGTGACCAGGAGTTTCTTCAACAGCACCTGTTGGTGCGCAAGCGACCTTGCCTTCAAAGAGAGCGGCGTGAACGTCGCAGAGCTTCAGGACCTTCTCCATAGGAACGCCACCAGCAATAAGCTCCTGCTCAGCGGTGGAGATCTCAGATCCAGAGACATCTTTGAAGTTACGAGCAAAATCCTCGCGAACAGCCTCGATGTCCTCACCGTCGTTGAGGCGCTCAAGGTACTGGGCGATAAGAGCTTTGCGCTCCTCAGGGGTCTGTGCGATAGGTGCGTTCTCAGCCTCTGGCTCTACTGCTACCTCTGCGGGTTTCTCGCCAGCTGGAGCCTCTGCTGCTGGCTCCTCATCGCCAAGAATGGTAAAGCCGTGGGAGCGGAAGATTGCTTTGAGCTCCTCAAGGTCTACGCCTTTGTGGTCGCAGCCTTTAGGGATGGTCATAAAACGACCCATAGTCTGAAGACGGCCTGGCTCGGTGATCTCGGCAAAGCCGTTTTCTGCCATGAGGCCTTTAATGACGGGATACTTAGTGCAAATCTCATAAACGGATTTGCTTAAATCAAGAACCTGTGCCATACGGGCTCCTCTCGGATAGGTTTAGAAAGTCTACTATGGCTTACTTTATACCCAAAGTGTGGCAGGACTCTCACATTGCTTTTGTTGTGGTTACAACAAAACAGAAATTATTCTTTAGTTTTAAAGTCTTTTTTAAATTGATTAGAGAGAACGATTTCAAGCATCTAAGACCTCCGACATTGCGTCGGAGAATGAGGCATAGTGCTTGTAATTTTCTGGATGCTCTTTCATGTTGGTGTATTCATTAAGAGCCTCTATAGTTTGAGCATTAGGAGTTTCTCGTTTGATTTCAAAAGGGATTCCCTGTTCACGAACAGTCTGACGAAGAAAAATAGTAATAGCAGTAGTAAGATCCATGCCTAAATCTCTGAGAAGCTCCTGGGCATTCTTTTTGAGCGTTGGATCCAAATTAATATTTGTGCTTACTTTTGCCATAATAATCCGCCTTTCCTGTAATTATGTTATACAAAATGAAGACGGTAAAGTCAATAATTATGTGCGTATTATAGGTACAATACGCACATATTAAGCATATGCTAAAAGACGGATAACGCTACTCTGCGCTCTTTAAGGTGAAAGACAGCAGAACCGGATTGTGGTCCGAGTAAGCAAATTGCGTGTCAATGTTTCTGGCGGTTGCAACAACGTTATCCGAGACAATCCAGCCATCAACTGTGGTGGTGTACGTCTTGTCTTTCTCGTAGGGAATATCATCTCCGCGGCAGGTAGGAACGTCGTTGAGGTTGTCTGGAGCTACAACGCTAAAGCCTTCTGGCAAATCAGAATCTTTGAGTTCTGCTACCCAGTCTGGTACCTGCTGAACAGAAGGGTAGAGTGTAAGCGAGCCCAAAATGGCATGGTTCCAGTCGCCACCCACAATAACGTAATTGCCCTTAGCGCGCTCCTCAGACATTATTTTGGTTAGAAGTGCAAGCTGCTGCGCGCGACTAGTGCCACCTTTGTCATAAGCAGACATGTGGCTGTTAATAAGTACCAGCTCATGACCATCGCTGGTAGGATAGCGTGTAATCATAAAGCAACGGTCTAGGTCAAAGAATTTTGTTGGGAACGACTCGTCAATGGGGTAGGTACGACGAGTTGCGCTTGAAGCAAGTACGTTTGAAAGCGTCAGAATTCCAGAGTTAGAGGTTCCGTGGAACTCTGTGAGTGGATAGGCGAGAAACGCAGTGTGGAAGTTCTGCGCAAAATATGATGCATAGGATCCAAAGCGACTCTCTGCTTCAGAAACTTGATTCACATGCCAACTTCTGTCAGATGAAGTATCAATCTCTTGGAAAAGAATAAAGTCAGGGGCTGTACCACCATTCAGAGAAGAAACGGTGTTCAGGGCACCGTTTGTGGTGTAAAGCACGGAGTTCCTGCTGACAGCACGGCCGTGAGTTCCTACGGTGCGTGTGCCATCCTGCATGATGCCTTCATCCATAAAGAAGGTGTAATCAGGGGTGTAAGCACCAAAGCCAATGTTGTAGGTCGAAGCAGTATAGGTTTGGCCTACCTGTACAGTTGTAGCCTCAGGAGAAGCACCTTGATTGGATACGGGAGTATTGTCAGGAATGCGATAGTAATTAAGCTGCAGGTAGAGGGCATATCCACCAAGAACCAGTAAAGCTAGAACAAAAAGCCCTCCTACAAATTTGAAAAGTGGTGCAAGAACCCTTTTTAGAAGGCCAATAATAAACTTAAGGCCAAGAGACAAAACTCTTTTCATGCGAACCTCGTATCAATCAAGTGTCGTATGATTTAAATGATAACTATTATGGATTGAAAGTATGTTGAGGAGTTTGTATGTCGCTATCAAGAAATACAACACTAGAGCTTTTCAAACCCTCTGGTATCAGGCGTTTCTCGGCACTTGCTGCTGCAACACCAGAATGTATTTCTTTAACTATTGGAGAGCCGGGAGAAGACACTCCAGCCCCTATTTGTAACTTAGTAGACAGAGAACTTGAAGCTGGAAACACGCATTATCCACCCAACGTTGGTACTCTTGAGCTTAGGGAGGCTATTGCTGCTTGGGAGTCTGCACGTGGTATGAAGGTCGGCCCAGACGGCATTGTAGTTACCGTGGGAGCTGCGGAAGCCATTTCTGCAACTATGCTGACCCTTATGAATCCAGGTGACGAGGTTATTATTCCTGAACCAGCGTATTTGGTATACAGAACGCTCTGCCAGCTTAATCGTGGTGTAGTTGTGCCGCTTGATACCAGCACCAATCATTTCCAGATTGATCCAGAGCAGCTCAAGTCAAAAATTTCAGACAAGACAAAGCTTATTGTTTTGACTTCTCCCAACAATCCTACGGGATGTGTTTATACAAAAGAGTCACTTGATGCGGTAGCTAATCTTGCCCGCAAACACGGCTTTTATGTGATGTGTGATGACGTTTATAGAGAGCTTGCCTATGTTGAGGACGTCCCACGTTTTGTTGAGCTCTACCCAGATTTGTCTGATCGCTGCATTGTGACAAATAGTTTCTCCAAACCATGGGCAATGACGGGCTGGAGACTTGGCTGGGTTGCCACTTCTGACGAGCTTGCGACAGATATTGGAAAGGTCCACGCCCAGCTGGTGTCTTCCGTTCCTTCATTTTTGCAGCCAGCTGCTCTCTATGCACTTTCTTATGATGTCACGCCTATGCGCACAAACTATCAAAAGCGCAGGCAGATTGTACTTTCTGCGCTTCAAGATATGAAACTTCCTGTTGAAGAGCCAGAAGGTGCCTTCTACGCATTCCCATCAATCAAGGAATTTGCCCTTGATTCTGAGGCGTTTTGTGAGCGAGCAATCAAGGAGTTTGGTGTAGCACTGGTACCTGGTGTTTTCTTCGGCGCCGAGGGCTATGTACGTATCAGTTATGCTGCTTCTGACAAGAATCTGACAGAAGGCCTTTCTCGCCTTAAGACTTTTGTTAATACTTTGCGAGAAGAACAAAACTAGCCCAAATACAGAGCGTTCTGTGGTAGGGTTTTACTGTCAATAGAGGAGCGAGCACGATGGGTTCTGGGTTAGTCGGCAGGCAGTGACCCCAGAAGGAGGCGAGGTTCGCCGAACTTGGCAATCAGGCGTGGTTGTCAGGTGGGCTTGTATGAAATACATGCAAGACTGTCCGAGATTTCGGGGGTGCTACTTTGACGGTGTATTGCGCCCCCAATTTGAGGGGGAGCTTTGAGTAAGAAACCGTTTGTTTCTGTAGATGCCCTAGAGGCAATCACTAAGACGTATCCAACGCCATTTCATCTGTATAACAAGGCAGAGATTGTTCGCCGAGCAAAGCTTCTGCAAGAGGCTTTTAGCTGGAACGCTGGCTTTAAAGAGTACTTTGCGGTTAAGGCTACGCCAAATCCTTACATTGTGAGATTGCTGGCAGAGCTTGGTTGCGGCTGTGACTGTGCAAATGCTACCGAGCTCACGCTTGCAAAAGCCTGTGGAGTCACCGGTCAAAACATTATGCTCTCGTCAAACGACACTACAGTGCTTGACTTTGCTCGCGCTCATGAGCTGGGAGCCATTATCAACTTGGACGCTGGCGGCGACATGCTTACAACGCTTGAAGAAGCAGTGGGAAGCAACATGCCGCAGGTCATGTGCGCACGCCTTAATCCTGGTGGCGTGTTTGAGTCGCAAAATGGCATTATTGGAAATCCCGATGATGCTAAGTTTGGTATGACAGAAGAGCAGCTCTTCCAGACGTTTGCGTATCTTAAGACCAAAGGCGTCACTGAATTTGGTCTTCATGCCTTCCTAGCTAGTAACGCTCAAGAGGAAGATTACTATCCAAACCTGGCGCGCGTCCTCTTTGAGCTGGCCGTTAAGCTGCACAAAGAGCTTGATATTCATATTGGATTTATTGATCTTTCTGGTGGCATTGGTGTGGCGTATGAGCCAGACCAGGTTGAGCCTGACGTCTTGGCCATTGGTCAGGGTGTAAAGCGTGCCTTTGAAGAGGTTCTAGTTCCCGCAGGTATGGGAGACGTTGCCATTTACACCGAGCTTGGACGCTGGCTTTTGGGCCCCGCCGGTGCGCTTGTTACTCGCGTTTTGCACCAAAAAGAGACGTATCGCCACTACCTAGGCGTAGACGCGTGTGCGGCAAACCTTATGCGTCCTGCAATCTATGACGCCTACCATCACATCACTGTTATGGGCAAAGAGGATGCCCCTGCAACACATACGTACAACGTTGTGGGCGGACTTTGCGAGAATAACGATCAGTTTGCAAAGAACCGCCAGCTCCCAGAGGTGGCTGTGGGTGACCTCTTGTTCATCCATGATACAGGCGCTCATGGTTTCTCGATGGGCTATAACTACAACGGCCGTCTGCGCTCCGCTGAGCTGCTGCTTCTAGAAGACGGATCCGCGCAGCTTATCCGTCGCGCTGAGACTGAGGCCGATTACTTTGCAACGCTTGCATTTGATGGCTCCGATTTTTCTGATCTTGCACAACAAACAACTACAAACACCACACGTTAGAGGGCGAGAAAAACTATGGACATGAAGAATTTGACTGGTGCAATCACCGCTTTAGTAACCCCATTTGATGCTCAGGGAAATGTTGACTTCGAGGCACTTGAGCGCTTTGTAGACTTCCAAATTGAGCAGGGAATTGACGGTATTCTCGCTCTTGGTACTACCGGCGAGTCCTCAACCATGACAGATGAGGAGGACATCGAGGTAGTTAAGGCAATCCTTGCCAGAGCTCAGGGCAAAGTTCCTGTTATTGGCGGTGCTGGCTCCAACTCTTCTGCTGAGTCTTTACGCAAAGCAGAGGCTCTAGAGAAGGCAGGTGTTGATGGTCTGCTTCTGATTACTCCTTACTACAACAAGAGTAACGAAGAGGGTATCTACCAGCACTTCTCTTATGTACTCGACCGCGTTGATGTTCCTTGTATTTTGTATAACATTCCTGGTAGAACGGGCTGCTCAATTTCTGAGCGTAACGTTCAGAGGCTTGCGGCGCATCCAAATGCATGGGGCATTAAAGAGGCTTCTGGAGATATTTCATACGCAACAAAGGTTGCTCGTTATTTGAGCGATGACTTTACTATGTGGTCTGGAAATGACGACATGATTGTGCCTCTGCTTTCTCTTGGTGCTTCTGGTGTTATTTCTGTTTGGTCTAACCTTGATCCAAAGATGGTTCATGACCTGGTAGTTGCATGGCACCGCGGAGAGGTCTCTCTTGCTCGCGAGCTTCAGCTTCAGTATCTTGACCTGGTACACTCCCTTTTCTGCGAGGTTAATCCAATTCCTGTTAAGGCCGCTCTGGCTCGTATGGGACTTATGGAAGAAAATTACCGTCTACCTCTGTGGAAGATGACTGATGAGCACGCAGAGGTGCTTGAAAGCGCTATGAGAAAGGCTGGTCTTCTTGATGCCTAGTGCAGTAGTAATTGGTACCGGCAAGATGGGAAAGCTCATTGAGCAAACCCTGATTGCTCACGGCTTTGAGGTACTTGGTGCGTTTGGTCACGAGAATATCAATCAGCTGATTGCCGTTGAGCAGACGCCTGATGTGGTTGTGGATTTCTCTGGCGTTGCTGCCTTTGATGCTGTTGTCGGTTTTGTACGTGAGCGCGGGTGCGCACTTGTTTCTGGCACCACGGGTTTCTCGCCAGAGCAGCTTTCAGAGCTTAAGCAGCTGGGGGAGAGCGTGCCGGTGATTCACGCGGCAAACTATTCGGTGGGCGTTGCTGTGTTGAGACGCGCGGTAGCTATGTCTGCTGAGGCGCTTGACGGCTGGGATACCGAGATTGTGGAGACGCACCACAACCAGAAGGTTGACGCTCCCTCCGGTACAGCAAAGCTGCTGCTCGCCGCTATTGATCCTGAGGGAACTCGTCCGGTTGTTTCCGGCCGCGAGGGCTTCTGCGGAGCTCGCACCAAAGATGAGATTGGTGTGTTTGCCCTGAGAGGCGGCACGGTGGCTGGTACTCATGAGGTGCACTTCTTTGGACAGGATGAGGAAGTGTGCCTGACTCATCGCGCGACGTCTCGTCAGATTTTTGTCAACGGAGCCGTTGCGTGCGCTGAGAAATTGCTTACAAAAGCTCCAGGTTTTTATACCTTTGAAGAGTTGATTTTTGGATAACCGCATGTGCTGACCTGTATAGGTTAGCATCTGTTTGATTGAGAAAGGACGTGCATGGACGCCCAGGAAATTATTAACTACATTGCTACTTCAGAGAAGAAGACCCCTATTAAGCTCTTCGTCAAAGAGCGCGAGGGTGCTTCTGTGTCGTATGGATCTTCTCGCGTGTATGGTGAGGGCACCTCAAAGGTGGTCTTTGGCGATTGGTCCGAGCTCAAGAGTGTTGTTGAGCAGAATGCAGATGCCTTTGAGTATTTTGATATCGAGAATGACCGTCGTAACTCCGGTGTTCCTCTGCTTAACATGAAGGACGTAAACGCACGTATTGAGCCAGGTGCACTGATTCGTGAGCGCGTTGAGATTGGTAACAATGCCGTCATTATGATGGGTGCTGTTATTAATATTGGTGCTGTTATTGGTGAGGGCACCATGATTGACATGGGTGCTGTTCTTGGCGGCCGTGCAACCGTTGGCAAGAACTGCCACATTGGTGCTGGTACTGTTCTTGCTGGTGTTGTTGAGCCTGCATCTGCTACGCCAGTTATTGTTGAGGATAACGTCCTTATTGGCGCAAATGCCGTGGTTATCGAGGGCATTCGTGTTGGAGAGGGCGCTGTTGTCGCAGCGGGTGCTGTGGTAGTTGAGGACGTTCCAGCAAACGCCGTGGTAGCGGGATGTCCTGCACGTGTGATAAAAATGAAGGACCAGAAAACAGAGGGCAAGACAGCTTTGGTTGACGCTCTCCGCACGTTGTAATCGAGGTTACATGCCAGACGGCTCCAAAAAAGCACAGGGTTTTACCACCAAAATTTCCTGCGTACACACAGAAAATTGGGCAGAGAAAAAAGAAGATTCTTGGTTTACCTACGAACTTCTCGCCGAAGATCCTAAGACGCATGCACGCGCCGGCATCTTCCATACGCCTCATGGTGATATTCCAACGCCTATTTTTATGCCGGTTGGTACTAAGGCAACCGTTAAAGGTTTGATGACCGATACCGTTCGTGACCTTGGTGCCAAAATTATTCTGGCAAATACGTACCATCTGTCTCAGCGCCCAGGAGATGAGCTGGTTGCACAGATGGGTGGCTTGCATGACTTTATGCAGTGGCATGGACCAATTCTGACGGATTCAGGTGGATTCCAGGTCTTTAGTCACGAGGAGTTCATGAAGCTCTCTGACGAGGGCGTTAAATTCCGTGCCGTAGATTACGACGGTGCATGGTCGTACTGGACGCCAGAAACTAATATGCAGATTGCGCAGAACCTTGGTGCAGATATTGTTATGCAGCTTGATCAGTGCGTAGGCTATCCTGCCGAGCGCAGAAAAGTTGAGCGCGGAGTTGAGCTTTCAAGTGCATGGGCCGAGAGGTGCTTTAAGGCTCATACCCGTCCTGATCAGGCGCTCTTTGGCATTGTTCAGGGTGGCATGCACCTTGATTTGCGCAGGCGCTCCATTGAGCATCTTGAGTCCATTGGCGATTTTCCCGGTTATGGCATTGGTGGTTATTCCGTTGGAGAGCCTCACGAGGTTATGTTTGAGACGCTGGCGCCACTTTGCGCCGATTACATGCCTCGCAATAAGCCTCGCTACTTGATGGGTGTTGGTAATCCGTCCACGCTTATCCGCGGTGTTGCTTGTGGCATTGATATGTTTGACTGCGTGCTTCCAACGCGCACCGCTCGTATGGGCACCGCGTTTTCTCACGAGGGCCGCATGAACCTTAAGAACGCAAAGTACTTTGCAGATGCAGGCCCTATTGATGCCAAGTGCACCTGTCCTGTCTGTACGGGCGGATATTCTCGCGCATATATCAATCACCTGGTTAAACAGCACGAGATGCTGGGCGGTCAGTTGCTTTCCATGCATAACATTTACTTCTTGCTTGAGCTGATGCGTCAGGCACGAGAAGCAATTCTCGCAGGTACCTACAGCGATTTTGTTGAGGAGTGGGAAAACTCTGACGGCGTGGTTGATTTTTAAGGTTGATTTCTAAGTTCGTCTGGCGAGAAACCCGTCTTCTTGACACTCTGTGCAAGCAGTTTTGATTTAAATTTTTTATGACTAGCTCACTAATTTGTGGGCTAGTCATTTTTTGTCCGGTGACACGGGTAGAATAAAAGAGATAAACATTCGCGGGTACCCAAGGTACCCCTGGCTGGCTCTGCCGCCACAGAAAAGAGGATATGATGCCTGGCATCGAGAAAAGCACTCGTTGGAGTGTTCTTACACAAGACGTATATCTAGAGTCGCTGTTTAAAAAAGAATTGCACGTTACTTCACTTGTTGCTCGTGTATTAGTAGCACATGGATTTACCGATGTTACCGCAGCTCGAGAGTTTCTCTCGCCATCCTTGCAAAGGGATTGGCTTGATCCACAGTGTATTCCTGGAATGGCTGAGGTTGCTGCCCACGTTCATAAGGCAATTGTTGAGCATAAAAAGATTGCCGTTTTTGGTGATTTTGATGTTGATGGAATGAGTTCAACGTGTTTGCTTACCCTGGCTTTACGTCGATTGGGAGCAGATGTTTTGCCGTATATTCCGCATCGTTTTGGTGAGGGATACGGACTTTCTAAAGAGGCTCTTGCAAGAGTTTTGCAAGATAGAAAGCCAGATTTAATTATTACGGTAGATAATGGCATTGCTGCTGCTCAAGAGGTTGCTTGGCTTTTGCAGCAGGAGATTGATGTTGTTGTTACCGATCATCATGAGCCCGCAGATCTGGTGCCCCAGGGTGTTCCGGTCACTGATCCAAAGCTTGTTGAAGATTGTCCTTCTAGAGAACTTGCTGGTGCAGGCGTTGCCCTTAAGCTGGTGCAGGTTTTAGGACAGCTTCAAAATCAGCCTCAGCTTTGGCTTGATTACATTGATGTTGCTATGTTGGGCACACTGTCTGACATGATGATGCTCAACAAAGAGAATCGTGCGCTGGTTTCTGAAGGTGTTAAGCGTCTCCAGAAAGGTCTTCGCCCAGGTCTTGTGGCTCTAGCTGCTGTTGCTGGTCAAGATATTGCCCAGATTTCTGCAGATAATCTGCCGTTTTCTATTATTCCTCGTCTTAATGCAGCAGGGCGCATGGGTACTACCGATATTGCGCTTGACCTTCTTCTTACAGAAGACGCTGAAGAGGCAACCATTCTTGCCGGCAAGTTAGAAGAGATTAATGCTGAGCGTCGTGCTATTGAGGCAAAGCTTACCGATGAAGCACTTGAGCAGGCAAAAGAAATTTACGACGGTGGCCGTGCAATTGTGCTTGCCAAAGAGGGCTGGCATGAGGGCGTAAAGGGCATTGTTGCTTCAAGAATTGTTAATCGCTATCACGTGCCTTGCATTCTGTTTACCATCCAAGATGGAGTTGCTCGCGGTTCTGGCCGCTCTGTTGGCTCCGTTGATTTATTCCACGCCGTTGAACAGTGTGCAGACCTTACCGTCCGGTTTGGTGGCCACCAAGGAGCCGTTGGTGTAACAGTAGAAACATCAAAGATTGACGCATTTAGAAAGCGTTTATCAAAGGTTATGGCAGAGCTTCCAGAAGAAGAGTTTGAGGCTTCAGGAGAAGTAACAGCACTAGTAAACCTTGATGAGATTACCATCAACTCCATTGATGCACTTGAGGCTCTGCAACCTTTTGGTCAGGGTAATAAAAAGCCGCTCTTTGGCGTTAAGGGTGTGGTGATGAAGAATCGCTCGCGTGTTGGCGCAGGCGGAGCTCATCTTTGTTTTATGGCTTCAAATGGCATTTCTTCAATTTCATCCATCATGTTTAGAACGCCTCATGTTGAGGCAGCAGCTGAGTATGATGGCGCTGTTGATTTGATTTTTGAAGCGGTTAACGAGACCTGGCAGGGCAGAACTAAGCCAAAACTCATGGTCAGAGATATTCTCTACAGAGACTTTACCGATGAAGATGACGGCCCCATTGAAGCAGATCTTCTCGGCAGCGCTGCTGACTTGCCCCTTGTGGTTACCAAGGAGACTACAGAGGCTGATGCAGCCTCCCAAGAACAGGCGCAGCAAAAGCGCCGTGAGCTGGAGAGTCTTTCTGCTGAGGGGCTTACCCAGACCCTAGTCACGTCCATGATTGGTTCAAGAGAGCTCTTGCCTCTGCAAAAGAAAACACTAGAGGTCCTCTCTCAAGGAACGTCTTGTCTCTCTGTCATGGCAACAGGTAGAGGTAAATCGCTTATCTTCCAGATTCATGCTGCTCGTGTTGCGCTGCTGCAACATAAAATGAGCGTGTTTGTCTATCCGCTGCGCGCCCTCATCAACGACCAGGTTCAAAGCATAAAAAACACCTTTGAGCCCCTGGGAATCTCTGTCGAGGTACTCAACGGAGAAACAGACCTTTCCAGCCGAGAAGACCTGTTTGCTCGCATGACAAACAATGAGCTTGATATTGTGCTAACTACTCCAGAGTTCTTCTCGCTCCACGCTGATCAATTTGCCAAGGCGCAAAACATCTCATTTGTAGTGTTTGACGAGGCACATCATGTGGGTATGAATGCTTCTGAGGGCAGACTTGCCTACGCTCAAATGCCACAGGTACTAAAGATGCTTGGGAGCCCGCAGGTACTTGCCACAACAGCTACGGCTACCACGCAGGCAGCTCAGAACATCTGTGAGCTTCTCTCCATTGAAGCAGAGCGTGTATACAAAGACAAAACAGCTCGTACTAACCTTGAACTCAAGGACCTTCGCGGTGCTAAGGATAGGGAATGTGCGCTGCTTTCTCTTGTGTCAGATGGCACAAAAACGGTTGTCTACGTCAATTCAAGGGAGCAAGCGCAGGCACTGACACGCATGTTGCGCCATCGTATTCCAGAACTTGGTCATAAGATTGCGTTCTATCATGCGGGTCTAACACCTCAGATACGCAAGAACGTTGAGCGCGCTTTTAGGCGTGGGGACGTTTGCTGCATCATTGCTACCAGCGCATTTGGCGAAGGCGTCAATATCTCTGATATTCGCCAGGTTATTCTGTATCACCTGCCGTTTGGTCGCGTTGCCTTCAATCAGATGAGCGGACGCGCAGGTAGAGATGGTAAGCCTTCTGTAATTCAGATGCTCTTTGATGCGCATGATATGCGCGTTAACGAGCGCATCCTTTCTTCTCATGCACCACAGCGAGAAGCCCTGGTAGCTGTTTACCGCGCGCTTACGGCACTGCAGCCAAAGCTTGGTGCTCAGACAGCCGATTCAGCACTCACTGATGAAGATATTGCGCAGATGGCGCTAGAAATTGACCCGCGATCTAAGGCTGACGAGCAAACCGTTCGTGTTGCACTTGACGTTTTTGCTGAGCTAGGGTTTATTAGCATTGAAGGATTTGATCAAACGCGAACAATCTCCGTCAATAGTCAAGCTTCGCACATGGACTTGCTGGAGTCTGCACGCTACGCTGAGGGGCTTAAAGCGCACGCTGAGTTTGAATCATTTGCTCAGTGGGTACTTTCTGCTTCACCAGATGAGCTGGCAGATGCTATAACAAAACCCATCGTTCCAGAAATTGGTTCAACGTTTGATGGGGGAAGGGAGTCCTCTGATGAGTGACGAGAGGACCACAAAAGAGGCCAAGGCGCCAGGCGCGGATAATTACCGTCTGCTTGAGGGAGCCGTGCGCACATATTTACCTGAGGAAGCTCAGGCAAAGATTGC
>CAUVJF010000016.1:0-23493 GCA_963552125.1 uncultured Atopobium sp. | reverse complement strand
CGTTGCAGGTTGATGATGCGTGGATTAGTACTATCCACGGTATGTGCAGCAGAATCTTAAAGATTCATGCACTTGATTTGGGTCTTGATCCTGAGTTTGAAATCATTAATGACATGACCAGAAATCAGCTGGTCAATATATCTATTGAAGAAGTACTCAGAGAGCTTTCTCAAGATGAAAGCTATGCTGAGTTTCTCTCAACCTATGCAGGGAACAGAGATGCATTGAAGTCTCGTATTGAAATGCTGATTTCGTACGCTCAGTCATCTCCTGTAGGAATGGATGCTATTTCGTTTGTAGGGGATAGCTCTGACCTGGAAGTTCTAAAAACGGAGCTTGAGGACCTTGACGCTGCGCTTGAAGCGCTCAAGGGTGCAATTGCTGCCACAAAACCAGACGAAGCAGAGCAGCTACAAAGTATTCAATCTGAGCTTTCAAGTAAATTACAGCAACACTTGGTTCTCTCGATAACTGATTTTGACCAGGCGTTTTGGGAGGCTCTGGGAAAAGCCGTTAAGGCCATCCGTTCTTCAAAAGAAATAAAAAATGTAAAAGATGAAGCTGCGTACCGGTTTAAAGTTTGTAGCTCTTTATTTGGACTTATTCAGGACATGTCTGAGGGTCAGTGTCTAAAAGATGTTACAGAGCAGGTTTACAAGCTCTTTAAACAGAAGAAACTTGCTATTGGCGGCCTTGATAACGATGACCTTTTGCATCTAACGGCAAAGGTATTCGAAGAGCATCCAGAGATTGCAGCTGTTTACACGGATAAATTCAAGCTTGTAATGGTTGACGAGTTCCAAGATACGGACCAGCAACAGGTGCAGATGATTAAGAGTCTCTCAGGTAAAGATGCTCAATATCTCACAACAGTTGGTGATGCGCAGCAGTCAATCTATCGATTCCGCGGTGCTGATGTTGATGTGTTCTTTAGACGTCAATCAGAGGTTTCAGAAGATTTGCAACCCCGTCTTGTAGATAATTTCCGCAGCCACAACGAAATTTTGCGATTTGTTGCAAAGGTGTGCAGCGCTGATGGCATGATACCTAACTTTATGGATCTGTCCGCTGGGCGAGAAGAACCTGCAACTCCGTTCATTGTGCATTCGCCTCGCGTATATTTTGAAGTCACAAAATTTGAAAAGTCAGGAAATTCTAAGCCAGGCGATGACGCCACAAGAAGCCAGCTTGTTGCGTATCAACTTGCAGACAGAATCAACACGCTTATGCAGGATGAGAATATCCAAGCAAAAGATGTTGCAATTTTGATGAAATCAGTTAAAAAGGCACAGCCCTATATTGAGGCACTTCGTACCTTTGGAATTGAAAGCGTGGTTTCTGGAGCTTCAACGTTTGGTGAGCAGCCTGAGGTTCAGCTGATTGGCAGTCTTTTACAGGCACTCGCAAATATGTACGATTCATACGAGGGACTGTTTCCTGTACTCTCGAGTGAGATTTTTAGTCTTGATGCGTCTGACCTGCTTCTCTTGGGCACTAATTTTGGAGAAAATGGTCAGAGGATTACCAATAGAGATATTGCAGAGTCAGTGGTAAATGACACATTTAATCCACCTTTTGAGATAAGTCCAAAGCTCAAAAATGCTTTAGAGGTGTTGAGTAATGCTCGTGGCTCTCTTTCAAACAAGAGAGTTTCATATGTAATTAAAAAAGTGATTCTTGATGCCGGATGGATTTCTCGCCTTCAAAAGATGGGAAATGAGGGACAGTCAAAGATTGCAAATATCTTTGCAGCTCTTGAACAAATTGATAGCCTGCAAAAGGAGCTGAGCATTGGCGTAGCTTCAGTCGCAAAAGCGTTTAGTCAATGGTGTAACACGGCTAAAGAATCGCCAAAGGTACTTCACTGCAGCACTCAAAACGCCGTAACTTTTATGACTATTCATGCTTCTAAGGGATTGGAATTTCCTGTTGTTGCTGTTGTAGGAGCTGTGTCTGGCCCTAAGGCAGGCGCTGGCAGTGAACCATTTTTGCATGTTAAAAAAGACGATTCGTATCAGATTGCATTCTCAAGCAGTTCTAAAAAACTTCATGAATTGTATGATGGCTGTCATGAGGTTCCTACAAGTATTGATGAGTGCAAGGGTCTTCTTGAGTGGAGAATGTTCCTGGAAACTCAAGAGAATGAGTTTGAAGAGCAGGAGCAGAACCGCCGTTTGTATGTTGCTTTAACACGCGCTCGAGAAGCAGTCATTCTTACTTCAACCATCGACCTTACTAAAGAGGGAATTAGCCCTCGTTATACACGCAAGATTACAGATGCCTTGTTTGAAGAGACGCCACTTTCTGCTGGTGAGCATCAGTTTGAATATGGTGGAAATCTTGCTGGTTGCATGCGCGTGGTTCAGGGTTCTGGCAAGAAAGATGAGCCGATTCAGGTTGAAGGTTTAGAGTTGGTTGAACCTTTTGGCGGTAAGCCTGAACCTTCTAATAGCAAACCAAGTGAAGAGAAAAACCCTCAAGCTGAAGAAACGTTTGACCTCTATGAGAAGGTTCATCTGAGCGTTACGCCAGAAGCTGCATATGACCAGAGAAAAGGTTTCTTTAGTTATTCTTCTGCTCACCAACAAATGGCAGAGAACTTTAAGGGCGAGAATAACCCTCAACCAGTGGCTGAGACTTCCGTTATGTTGTCTGACACATTAGCTGACGATGGAGTAGATCCAACAAGCCTCGGTTCAGCCTTCCACGAGCTTGCTCAGATTATGGTTGAGACTCAGTCTAAGGTTGATGAACAAACTATTGATAAATTGTGCTTAAAGAATAGCGTTCCTCAGCGCGCGATATCACGAGTCAAACAAGCACTTGAACTGTGGAGCAATTCTGCAATCAGGCAAGAAGCTTTAGCTCATGATGTAGTTATTGCGGAGTCTCCCTTTACGCTACAGGTTGATTCTGAATATGGGAACTATGTAGAAGGAGCCATCGATCTTCTCGCTTATAATAAGGGAAGCAAAGATGCGCTGGTAGTTGACTATAAAACAGGCGATAAGGGCCTTAGTGCAACTCAGATTTATGAGCATCATCAGATGCAGGCAAACTTCTATGCCTACGTCTTGATGCAGCACGGATTTACTAAGGTTGAGTGCGCATTTGTTTGTGTTGAGGTTGAAGAAGCTGGTCAGCCACACGTTGCTCGTTACACGTTTGATGTAAACCATCAACCACGGCTTTAAGGAGGCAAGAACGTGCCTTTTGCACATGTTGTTTTAGACATACCAACTCGTGCTCTTTCTGGCACGTTTGATTACGCCATTCCAGAATCTTTGGAAGAAACTGCGGTTGTAGGAACAACAGTCTTGGTGCCGTTTTCTCACAGGCAAGTGGTTGGTTATGTCGTAGATATTTCAGACAACGTGTCTTTAGGTTTAGATGTTTCGCGCGTTCTTCCAATAACACAAGTTCTAGCAGATTCAGCATTTGATGAGCAGTCTGCTCAGGTAGCAGAATGGATGAGCAAAGAATATGCCTGCAGTTACGCAGATGCTTTGCATCCTTTTTTAGCGCCTGGCCAAAAGGTTAAAGTTACCAGAAAAGATGCGGATTCTCCCTGGCAACTTGTGTGCGAGAAGTCCGGTCCTGTTGATGAGCGCTGGGTTGAGCTGACAGAAAAGGCGGCTGACTTTACGCCTGCGGTAAATGCAAGCAAGCAACGTTCAGTACTTGAGGCTTTGGCGCAAGGTGCCATGAGGTTATCCGAGCTCTCAGCTACAATCCCAGGAGCTCGCAGTGCGGTTACTGCACTGCAGAAAAAGGGTGTCGTTGAGGTGCGCACACAGCGACAAATTCGTGGAAGCCAGGAGGGTCTGGGAACCACGCTTTCAAGTGGCGTAGCACCTCGTCCTCAGCAACTTACTGAGGGGCAAGAGTCTGCTCTTGCAGCAATCGAGGCTGCGCAAACTGTTGCTCAGGGCGACGTTGTGCTCATTGATGGTGTAACAGGCTCAGGTAAAACCGAGGTGTATCTCTCCGCTATTGAAAAGACCTTAGCGGCTGGCAAGGGTGCTGTGGTGCTTGTCCCAGAGATTTCTCTTACTGCGCAAACAGTAGGCCGATTTCGTTCACGTTTTGGTGAGCAGGTGGCCGTTCTTCACTCAAAGCTTTCACTTGGTGAGCGCTTTGACCAGTGGGATTTAATCAGGCAGGGTAGGGCGCGCGTGGTAGTAGGTGCACGATCTGCTCTGTTTGCGCCCATTCAAAACCCCGGACTGTACATCATTGACGAGGAACACGAGGCTTCATACAAGCAAGATTCGCTCCCACGCTATCACGCAAGAGAAGTTGCTGCTCAGATGGCCCGTCTCCGCGGTGCTGCGCTGGTGCTTGGTTCTGCAACACCTTCGCTTGAGAGCTTATACCGAACAGCTCAAGGAAGTTGGCGTGGCACTCAATGGACGCGTGTTGCCATGACCGAGAGGCCCGGTGTGGCGGTGCTCCCGCAAGTCCAGGTAGTTGATATGGCTTCCCAGTTCAAAAACGGAGGTAGATCGGTCTTCTCGTCAGCTCTTGCTCTTGCGCTGCAAGAAACAACAGAGCGTGGCGAGAAAAGCGTTCTACTCCTTAATCGGCGTGGATTTGCAAACTTTTTGATGTGTCGCGAGTGTGGCTGTGTACCCGAATGTCCGCATTGCTCGACGTCTCTCACGTATCATGAGCGCACGCATTCTCTGGTTTGTCACAGTTGCGGCAGGCAGTGGTCTCAGCATGCGTATCCTAACCCTTCTAGCAAATGTCCAAACTGCGGCAGCCGTTATATGGGTGCATATGGCGTGGGAACACAGCGTGTAGAAGATGAGCTCAAGCTTCTGCTTGGCAGCGATGCGCCAATTATTCGTATGGACGCCGATACTACGGCCAAAAAGGGCGAACATCAGCGTCTTCTTGAGCTTTTTGATGCAACCCCTGGAGCGGTGCTCATTGGTACGCAGATGATTGCAAAGGGTCTGGATTTTCCTGATGTCACCTTGGTTGGTGTTATCAACGCCGATACCATGCTTAAGCTGCCAGATTTTAGAGCAGCTGAGAGAACATTCGACTTGCTAGAGCAGGTTGCTGGTCGTGCGGGCAGGGGAGAAAAGCCAGGTAAGGTCATCATTCAGTCGTACTGGTCAACACATCCTGCTATTGCTTCTGTAGTTACACATGACAGACGCCCGTTTCTTGATGCAGAACTTAAAGAAAGAAGAGAGGGGGCTTATCCGCCCTTCTCGCGGTTGTCTAATGTGCTTTTTTGGGGAGCTTCAGAAAAAGAAGTTCGTCGCGTAGCGGATCAGATGGCAGAGGCACTGCATACAAAGTTAGATGCGCAAACAGGATGGGAGATTTTGGGTCCTGCTGATTGTGTAAAAGCCAAGGTAAAAGATAAGTATCGCAGGCATATTTTGGTAAAGGCTCCCGTGGATGCTCAGGTAGGCGAAATTCTTTCTGAATGTGCTGCTTCACTTGATAAAAGAGTGGGTATCAACATGACATTAGATGTTGATGCTTACGACATGATGTAAGGAAAGTTATGAGTTCTGAAGTTGATGATATGGTGCTTTGGCCAGACCCTCGTCTGAGCCAAGAGTGCGAAGAGATTGACGATATTAACGACGACGTTCGCAAGATGGCCGAGCATATGCTCAAGGTTATGTATGCCACCGACGGCGTTGGTCTTGCTGGACCTCAGGTGGGCTATATGAAGCGCATGGTAGTTATCGATGTTGACTATCCTAACGGCCAAGAGAACCCTTTTGTGCTCATTAATCCAGAGATTAAAGTTGCAGATGGCGAGCCTCGTGTGTACGAGGAGGGCTGTCTTTCGTTCCCAGGCATTACTGTTCCGGTTACGCGCCCAAGCCACGTTGTCGTTCACGCATATAACCTCGAGGGCGACCTGATGCGCTATGAGGCAGAAGGAGATCTTCTCGCCGTATGTTTGCAGCATGAGATTGACCACATCAACGGCGTAACCATGCCAGATCACCTGGGACCAGGTGCTCGTATGGAGACGCTGCAGGAGTACAAAGAGGCGTTGGCTTCTGGTGCTCGTCCTGGTCAAACAGACTATTAGGAGTTGACATGCGCGTAGTCTTTATGGGAACTCCAGATTTTGCTGTTCCGTCGCTCAAAAAACTTGCCCATGATCACCAGGTTGCTTTGGTTATTACAAGGCCAGACGCTGTTCGCGGTCGTGGCAAAACGCTTGAGCCGTCTCCCGTAAAAGAATGCGCACAAGAGCTTGGATTACCCGTTCTTGAGGCAAACCGCATGACTCCAGAAGTAATTTCTTCCATGCAAGCGGTACAACCAGAAGCGCTCTGTGTGGTTGCTTTTGGCTGTATTTTGCCAGATGAAGTTATCTCTCTTGCACCTTATGGTGCTCTGAATGTACACGCGTCGCTGCTGCCTCGCTGGCGAGGAGCCGCTCCAATTCAGCGTGCTATCCTCGCGGGAGATGTAATTGCTGGCGTTTCTATCATGAAGATTGCGCATGAGCTTGACGCGGGAGATTGGTGCAAACAGGCATCGTGTGAGGTTGGCTCTAAAAACACCGAGCAACTTACTGACGCTCTAGCACATTTGGGTGCTTACGCACTGTCTGAGGCTCTTTCTGAGCTCAAGGAAGGCTCTCTTGAGTGGCATGTACAGGATGAGCGAGAAGTGACGTTTGCTCCTAAAGTTACTAAGCAAGAAATGAAGCTTGCTCCAGAAGACTCCGCTCAGGTAAATGCGTTGAGGGTTCAGGCTTCGTCTGATACCGCTCCTGCTCGCGCTTCGGTTGGTGGCAGATCTTTGCGCGTTCTCTCCGCTCAACTAGCTCCAAGTGATATTTCTGTTACTCAAGGCTCGGTTGTTGTTCAAGACCACAGGCTGTTTCTTGGTTGCTCAGAAGGCATCCTTGAGCTTCTTGAGGTGCGTCCAGATGGCAAGCGCTCTATGGATGCAAAATCATTTGCCGCAGGACTTCAGAAGTCCCAGATGACCTGGCAGATGCTTCAATAATGGCCACCTTAACTCCTGCTCGAAGAGTAGCCTATCAGGCATTTTTTGAGTGCAGACGTAACAATCTACGTATTCGTGATTACTTGAGGGAGTCAAAAGACTTTTCGGAGCTTTCTGTACAAGACAAAGCTTTTGCTACTCGTCTTGCTCTGGGAGCAACGCTTACCAAAGGTAAGCTTGATGAAGCTTTAAAGAATCATCTTAAGTCAGGTATTCATCTAGAGCCAAAGGTACAGGACGCTCTCCGTATTGCTGTATTTGAGGTTTTATATTTAGAGACTAGACGTGACGCCGCCATTAGCCAAGGTGTTGAGCTGGTAAAGTCTATCTCAAAGCGTTCTTCTGGTCTTGCAAATGCCGTGCTTAGAAAAATTTCTGAAAAAGAAGCTCAGCTTACGCGTGCAAAGAATCCCAAAACACCTTCAGAGCTTTCGTGGGCGTCAGGTATTCCTGAATGGATTTGTTTGGAGATTATTGAGTCGCTGGGAGAGTCTGCTGCTCAAAAACTCATTCTTAATCTTAAAAACCCAGCTCCCGTGTATGTTCTACGAAGAAGCGTATCAGAGCAGCAATTGCAGAGCAGCTCTTTAGAGTTACAGCAAACAGTTCTGCCAGATGTGTGTGAGGTAAAAAATCCTGCTCAACTTAACGTTGACGCATATGTAAAGAAAGTTCAGCTTGTTCCTGCAGATTTAGCTTCTCAACTTGTGGCTCTTCTTACCGCTTCCTATGCTCACCATGCTCTTCTTGAGGTTGGACAGGGCAGAGGAACTAAGTCCTTGCTGCTCTCTCATGCTTTTGAGGTACTTGGTAAAAAGGATGTTCCGATTACTGCGGTGGAGCTTGTAAAGGGAAAGTCCCACGTTTCAAAAAGAAGATTGAAAACTGCTGGCCTTTCAGATCAGGTTACATCACTCACGTTTGACGCTACACAGTTTGTGTCACCAGAGGTTCCAGAGGAGCTTAATCAGAGCTTTGACGTGGTTTTTATTGACGCTCCCTGTTCTGGTTTGGGCACCCTTCGTCGTCATCCAGAGATTGCGTGGAATTTGTCACCAGAAAGTCTGTATGACGGCGGAGAGCTTACCGCTTTACAAACCAAACTCTTGCAGAGCTGCAGCAGCCGTGTAGAGATTGGTGGCTATTTAGTCTATGCAACGTGTTCGCTCTCAAATTCAGAGAATCAGCAGGTCATTGACGATTTTCTTGCAAGTTCAGAGGGCTCTCACTTTGAGGTGCAAAATCTTTTTGAGTGCCCCGCGCGTGCATGCTTAACCTCAGAAGCACAAGAATTTCTCGATACGTGCATTACACCAGAGGGATTTTTGCAGACGGCTTTTGCGTCTGCTGATTGTGATGCTCACTTTATGGCGGTCCTTAAGCGCAAATAAAAACTCTTGCTGTGTATCACAACAAGAGCTTCACAAATACGATTTATGAGCGGTCTAGAGAGCCAAAAAGCGTTGGATTACTTTCCCTTGCTGTCGGTGTTATAGAAGCCGCTGCCCTTAAAGACAATGGTTGAGGTGTTGTAAACGCGCTCAGTCTCGTGTCCGCATTTTGGGCACTGAGGAGCTTCAATCTTCAGGCTCATTGGACGCTCAATCTCAAAGGTATTGTCGCAGTGTGTGCAATGATAGCTATAACGTGCCATGCATCCTCCATGAAAACAATTTATAAACGTGAGATACTTTACCCTACTTAGAGTAGATATTTCACGATTGCAACTAATAAGTTTGTTTACGGAGGCATTATGCAGGTGACCGGTGCAATTTTTGATTGCGATGGAACTCTTGTTGATTCAATGCGCGTTTGGCATAACGTTTTTGGCGCTGTTCTTCCTAAATATGGCAAGACTATCGATTCGGATATTTTTGACCGCGTAGAGGCTGTTTCCCTCATTGGTGGATGTCAGATTTGCGTTGATGAGCTGGATTTGCCTATTACAGCGGAAGCTTTATATGAAGAGTTCTGCGCGTATGTAACTGATCAGTACCAACATCATGTTTCAATCATTCCCGGTGCAAAGGAGTTCTTACAGGAACTCCACGACGCAGGCATTCCTATGGCTGTTGCTTCGTCAACTCCCGTGCGAGAAGTTCGTGCAGCTCTGGCAGCTCAAGGTATTGAGCACCTTTTCAAAACAGTGGTCTCAACAGAAGATGTGGGGGGAGTGGACAAGGTTGAGCCCGATGTTTACCTTGAGGCTCTTCGCCGTCTTGGCTCCGATAAGGCAACTACCTGGGTCTTCGAGGATGCTCCGTTTGGCGCACAGACAGCACAAAATGCGGGCTTTCCTGTGACTGTACTCTACAACGACCACGATGGCCGCGATCCCGTCTTTATGCGTGAGCACTCTAACATCTTTGCCCACACCTACGGCGAGATCTCGCTTCTGCGCCTTCAGGACTACGAGCGCCCTCTGACCAGCGTTCCTTCTGGCGAGAAACCCCTTGAGGTCCTTGTTGTGGGCGGATCCCCAGAGGCGGTTTCGCACACGACGCTGTCTACCTGCGCCCAAAGCGCTGACTACCTGATAGCGGTTGACCATGGCGCAGATGTCTGTCATGCTGCCGGCGTGATTCCACAACTTGCGCTTGGAGACTTTGACTCCGCTTCTGCAGAAACTTTGTCTTGGCTTAAAGAGCAGCAGGTACCTTGCATGAAATTTAATGCGGACAAGTATGACACTGACTTGGCGCTAGCATTGAAATCAGCTGAATATGAGGCAATTCGTAGAGATAGCAAGCTCTCTCTGACGGTTGTCTCCACATCTGGTGGCCACCTTGATCACCAGCTTGTAGTGCTTGGTCTTCTCGCCACGTGGGCAAAGACGGGCAAGGCAAGCGTTCGAGTTATTGAGAATGACTTTGAGATGCGCTTTTTAGTTGCTGGCCAGGTGGATTCTTGGCAGCTGAACACTATCAATGTAGGTAAAAAGATTTCTCTTGTAGCTTTGTCAGAGGAGTGCGAGGTTTCTGAGGCCGGCATGAAGTGGAATCTTGATCACCAGAAGTTCACCTTGCTGGGAGACGACGGTATTTCAAACATAGTTGAATCAGACAATTCCTGGGTAAGGTGCGAGAAGGGCTGTCTTTTGGTGCAGCTTTGGAACTAAAACGTTCATCGAGTCGCGTTGGGGCTGCGTTTGAGTTACAAAGCCCCAACATGTGACGATAAGCCCTAGCAGGCTCTGTTTGGGGTTATCGACAGATAATCGAGCTAAGAAAAAAGGTCGCCGAAGCGACCTTTTTAAGTTTGAGGTAAGACGAGCTAAGTTGCTTAGTTGCGAGCGATCTTGCCGGACTTGAGGCAACGGGAGCAAACATTCATCTTCTTGCGCTGGCCATCGACAACGACAGTAACACGCTGGATGTTTGGCTTAAAGGTGCGGGCCACAGTACGGTGAGAGTGGGAGATGGAGCGACCGGCAACGGCGTGCTTACCGCAGAAATCACAGACCTTCGACATGAGTAAGACCTCCATAGGATAGGCGCCCTCTGCGCCTAAAATTTCCAAATAGCCGAATAAATATAGCACAATATATTGTGTTGTCAAAGCATGAATATAACATTCACAATTAGATAGCTTTTAGACAGCTTTTGAATGTTTTTCATTTATTACACCAAGATTAAATAACAAGAAAAAGATTTGTCAATTGCAAGGTTATCAACTTGTATATATAAGCCGCTTTAATAATAAATGTGCTCTGCGGTATACTAAATAACAATGACTAACCCTGGTTCTTGCGAGAGGAGTTATGTAATGACTACCGCTGTTCCCGGAACACTAAGAGTTTCTAATGATTGCCTTGCTGACCTGGCGGGCTATGCAGCTATGGAATGTTATGGCGTTGTTGGCATGGCAGAGATTGATGAGGCAGCAGGTGTTGCTCGTCTTCTTCCAACCTACCGACTTCGTAAGGGTATTGACGTGACCCCAACTCCTAAGGGAGTTCAGGTTGACCTTCACATTGTTGTTGAGCAGGGCGTTAACATGGCGTCTGTTGTCGACAATCTTGAGAGCTCAGTAAAGTTTTTGCTTAAGCAAATTGCAGAGCTTTCATGTGTTGATGTAACTGTACATATCGAGGCCATGCGTAATTCTCGCTAAGCTTTTTGCTTCAAATGAGTAGGAACTGAGGTCTAACGTGATTTCAAATGTCATTCGTACATGCTTCCCTGTAGCAGCCCTTGCCGTTGCAGACAAAGCAGAAGAGATCAACAAGCTCAACGTTTTCCCTGTACCAGATGGAGACACCGGCACTAACATGTCCCTTACTCTGGGCACCGTTGTTCGTGAGGTTCAAGATCTTCCTCAAGATGCAAGCATGCAGGATATTGCAAAGGCAATCACTCACGGTTCTCTGATGGGTGCTCGTGGTAACTCTGGCGTTATTACGTCTCAGATTCTTCGTGGTATTGCTGAGGGTTTGTGTGACGTTAAAAATCCTGAGGCAGTAACTCCAAAGGATATTGCTCACGCATTCCGCCGCGGTAAAGAGGTTGCTTTTAAGGCTGTTAGAAAGCCTGTTGAGGGCACTATTCTTACCGTTTTGAAGGACGTTTCTGCTAAGGCAGACTCTCTTGAGAAGTCTCAGCTCACTCCAGTTGAGGTCTTGGATGCCCTGGTTGTTGAGGCATATGAGTCTGTTGCCCGCACTCCTGAGCTTCTTCCTGTTCTTAAAGAGAATGGTGTTGTTGACTCCGGTGCATTTGGTTTTGCAACCTTCCTTGAGGGCTTTGTAAACGCTGTTACTGGCAAGACTGAGACTACTGACTTCCAGACAACCGTTTCTGTTTCTGATGCTAAGGCTGCTACCAGCGCAAAGGTTGAGATTGAGCTCAACGATGACTGGGAGGGTTCTGAGTATCGCTACTGCAATGAGTTCCTCTTCAAGGCAGATAACCCAGACTTTGACGAGGAAGCAGCTCTGAACTTCCTGGCAACCATGGGTGATTGCGAGCTTCTTGTTGGCGCAAACCCAGATTATAAGATTCACGTTCACTCAAATACTCCAAACAAGGTTCTTGAGTACATGCTTCAGTACGGCCAGATTTTTGAGGTCTTCATTCACAACATGGACCTTGAGGCTAAGGAGCGTACCGAGAAGATCGCTGAAGATAAGAAGGCTGCCGCAGCACCTAAAAAAGAGCTTGGCTTTGTTGCCGTAACCGCTGGTTCTGGCGCTGCATCAATCTTGAAGTCTCTTGGTGTGGATGTTGTTGTTTCTGGTGGTCAGACTATGAATCCTTCAACCGCAGATATCCTTGCTGCAATTGAAGAGGCCAATGCAGACCAGGTCATTGTTATGCCAAACAACTCCAACATTCGTATGGCAGCAGAGGCTGCTGCAAGCGCTTGCGAGGATGTTAAGGTTGCCGTTATTCCAACCAAGTCTGTTCTTCAGGCATTTGCTGCAATGTTCGTTGTTGCAGACGGCGTTCCATTTGAAGAGCTTGTAGAAGAGATGACTGACGCTATCTCTGGCGTTCGCTACGGTGAGGTAACCACTGCAGTCCGCGATTCTTCTGCAGCTGACGGCACTCCTATCCACGATGGTGATGTCATGGGTATCCAGGGCGGCTCCATTGATGTTGTCGGCTCTGATGTCATGAGGGTCACGCTTGACCTTATCGCTAAGATGCAAGAGGAGGAAGAGGGCGATAACCTCACCATTCTTGCAGGTGAAGACTTCTCTGACGAGCAGCTCGATCTTCTCGCCAGCAAGATTGAGGACACCTATCCAGACCTTGAGGTTGACGCTCAGCGCGGCGAGCAGCCACTCTATCCAGTTATCTTCTCTATTGAGTAGGAAATGTCTGAGTCCAAGGTAAGCATCGCTCCCGCATCAGAGCGAGTAGCACATACCTGCTCGCTTGTTGATAGCGTGACCAGGTTAAGGTATGTCAATGCAAATCGTGCCGAGGCGCTTGAGCGTCTCGGCATTCTGCGTGTACGAGACCTTTTGCTCAATGTTCCTCACCGCTACCTCGATTTTTCTCACCGCGTGCAGATTGCTTTTGCGCAGATAGGTGAGGACGCTACCATTACGGGCCGCGTTGCTTCGGTAAAGACTAAGCGTCCACGTCCTAAAATGGTCATTATTGAGATTGAGGTTGTGGATGATACGGGCGTGCTCACAGCTTCGTTTTTTAGGCAGCCTTGGATAGCTGAGCAAATCCACGTTGACGATGAAGTGGCGCTGAGCGGTAAGGTTCTCTTTGCCTACGGTTACCGTCAGATGAAGTCACCGTTTTACGAGGTGCTTAGTACGGCAAAGTCTGACTCAAACGATGAAGCACGCTCCAAAGAGACACCTTCAAAAGCTGCAATTCTTCCTGTTCACCCAGCTACCGAGGGTGTGAGTCCTGCATGGATGCGTCGCATTATGTCAGCGGCTTTGGCGGACACGGGAAGCGTGTGTGATTGGCTGCCTTCAGAGCTTGTCACCAAACACCACCTCATGTCGCTCTCATCGGCGCTTCGTGAGGTTCATTTTCCCTCCAGTTTGGACGCAGCTGAACAGGCTCGTCGCCGTCTTGCTTTTGATGAGCTCTTAAGTTTGCAGCTTGCTCTTTTGGCGAGAAGAAACTTGGAGCTTGCGGGTCATAGGCCTTTTGAACACGTTATAGATGGACCTAAAGTTAAGGCTCTGATTGAGGCTTTGCCCTTTGCTCTGACTGACGAGCAGAACCATGCTGCTCAAGAGATTCTTTCTGACATGACTGCACCACGCATTATGAATCGCTTGCTTTTGGGTGATGTTGGTACTGGTAAAACAGCCGTTGCTGCCGTTGCCTTGGCTGCAGCCGCAGATTCTTCAACTCAGGCAGCTGTGATGGCTCCTACCTCAGTTCTTGCTCAGCAGTACGCCCAAAAAATCGGTCCCTTGCTTTCGCTTGCGGGAATTACGTGGGCGCTTATTACGGGCTCTACCTCAGAAGAAGAGAGGCAACAGATTGAACTTTGCCTAGCTGACGGCTCTTTGTCCGTTGTCTTTGGTACTACGGCGCTTCTTTCTGACCGTGTGGTATTTAAGCAGCTCACCCTTGCCGTTGTTGACGAGCAGCATCGTTTTGGCGTTGATCAAAGAACAGCGTTGCGCAAAAAAGGACAAGGCGTAGATCTTCTCGCCATGAGTGCAACGCCTATTCCGCGTACGCTGGCACTTTCTTTGTACGGAGATGTTGATACGTCTCGCATTACCAAAAGACCAAAAGCAGGAGCTGGCGTTACCACCAAGTTGTGTGTGCCAGAAAACCTTGACCAAGCATATGCCGCTGTCGCCGAAGCTGTTCAAGCGGGTCATCAGGCGTATTTGGTCTGTCCTTTAATTGACCCAAGCGATTCTGAAGAAGAGCTTGAAGATGTTCCTGAGGCCGCTCGTACAAACGGTAAGCTCTACAGTGCAACTCGCGTATATGAGGAGCTTTCAAAGACCGTTTTCAAGGACTTTACCTGTGATCTTTTGACGGGTAGATTGCCTGAGACACAAAAAGATCAGGTAATGGAAAAGTTCCGCACAAATAAGACGCAGATTCTGGTCTCTACAACCGTCATTGAGGTTGGCGTTGACGTACCTAACGCTACGGTCATGATTGTCTTTAATGCGGATCGTTTTGGTTTGGCTACCTTGCACCAGCTCAGAGGCCGTGTTGGTCGAGGAGACTTCCCAGGAACCGTCTATCTTGCCAGTAACGCCAAGCGAGGCTCTACCGCAAGAAAGCGCTTAGCCGCCCTTGAGCAAACCTCCGACGGTGCGCGCCTGGCAGAGCTTGACCTTGAGCTCAGGCACGAGGGAGAAACCCTGGGATATCGTCAGTCGGGCGGCACTACGCTCAAGATTTCTGATCTTTACGCGGATGCGGACCTGATTGAGGCGGCTCACATGGATGCCCTAGCTATTACGGCACAGGACCCAAATCTTACCAGCGACACCTATGCTACGCTGGGAATTGAGGCAAAAGATCGCTTTGGTATCTACTTTGAAGAGCTTGGCTATAAGTAATAACCTGCAGGTAAACTGCAGTACAAGATAGATTTGGTGGCGAGAAACCCATGAGGATTGTTGGCGGAAAATGGAAAGGTCGTGCAATTGAGGCCCCTGATGGCAAGGGGACTACGCGACCAACCACTGATCGTACGCGTGAGGCTATTGCAAGTTCCATCTTGGCTTCTCGCGGTCTTGACCTCAGTGAGTCCAGAGTGCTTGACGCTTTTGCAGGTTCAGGTGCTATGGGTTTTGAGCTTCTTTCTAGAGGAGCGCTATACGCTGCTTTTGTTGATAAAGATAGAAAGACGTGCGATCGCATTAAGCGTACGGCTAAATCTCTTGGCGTAAGCACCTCTGAGATGAGTGTTATCTGTGGTGATACGGCGCGCTTAGCTGAGTCATCCCAGCTGTTTGGAGGTCCTTTTGACGTGGTATTTTTGGACCCTCCTTATGCCGTTGAGGCAGAGGTAGTATCCAAGCTGCTCAAAGACTTGACTCAGTCGGGAAGTCTGACAAAAGATGCTGTAGTAGTCTATGAGCATAGCCATAAATCTGATTCAGTTTCTCTTGATAACTTTGAGCTTTCTAAGAGTAAGCGTTATGGTATTGCTCAAGTTGATTTACTTGTTCGTTGTGAGGGATAGGAGATACGTTGAACAGCATCACTCACGTAGTTGTACCAGGTACTTTTGATCCCGTCACAAACGGACACCTTGATGTAATCAAACGAGCTTCTCGCCTTTTTGAAAATGTTACGGTAGCTGTTGCAGCTTCCAAGCGCAAACACGGCACGGGAACTACGTTTTCTCTTGAAGAGCGTGTACAGATGCTCAAAGACGCACTGGTAGATGAAGGACTTGTGGACGTTTCTGTAGAGCCTATGGAAGGTCTTCTCGTTGATTTCTGCAATGCTCGCGGCGCAGGTGGTGTTGTTAAGGGCCTAAGGGCTATGACAGACTTTGAGTATGAGCTGCAGCAGGCAGATCTTAACGCTCATATGGCTCCTGAGCTGGAGAGCGTCTTTGTTATGTCCAGTCCAGAGTACGGCTATATTTCTTCCTCAATTGTGAGAGAAATTTCAGCCATGGGCGCAGATGTATCATTTTTGGTACCAAAGAACGTCATTAAAAAGCTTGAAGCTCTGCATAATTGCGGTAATTAAGTATATTTGCCCTGCATTTTCATTATATTCTGCTAACATTCTTAAAAAGGTGTTTTATGCGTCGTGCTCATAAGGGCTAAAACTGCATATAACACGGCTTATGTATTGGATTGAAAGGAGCCCTGGATGCAGCCAGGCGAGGAAATTGAGAGCCTTGTATCTGAGATTGAGCAGATGGTAACTGAGGCTAAGTCACCTTTTATGGATGGCGGTAACAAGAAGATTATTGATGCCCAGGACTTCTACGAGCTGCTTGACGAGATTCGTCGCGTCTTCCCAGAAGAGTTTGCAACCGCTCGTCGCATCATCAAGGAAGAGGATGAGACCCTTGAGCGCGCACGTGCTCAGGCAGAATCCATCATTGCTGACGCACAGCAGCAGGCTATGATTCTTGCTGGTGACCAGGAGGTTGTCCGCCTTGCTCAGCAGCAGGCAGATGGCATTCGTGACCAGGCAGAACAGTATGAGCGTGATACTCGCTACAACGCTGAGGAGTACGCAGATACCGTTCTTGCTCACCTTGAGGAGAACCTCAAGAGCCTGACAAACTCAGTCTCTCGTGTTCGTCAGACACTTGATGAGAACTCTGGTCCTCGTAACACCAGCAATAACGTTGCCTGGTAATTCCAATGCAACCAGTTCTTTATGCACTAGATGATCGTCTTGCAAATGCAGGCGATACCGTTTCTTATGCGGGTCATCTTAATGAAGACTCGTATGAGCTAGGGGAGCATGAATTTTCTCTTCCTATGGGAATTGATTTTGATCTAGTGCTGACCAACGCGGGTGAGGGCATTTTGGTTACCGGAATGCTTCGTGCTGACGCAGTTGGTACGTGTGACCGTTGTCTTGAGGACGCACATCTCTCTTTAAATGCAGAGGTAGATGAGTATTATCTCTTTGAAGAGCCTGTAATTTCTGCAGATGATGAAGATGAGGCAGATTACGTTTTAGTAAATGCCGATAAAACCATCGATCTTGCAGAGGCTCTTTTGCCTTCGCTTGTTATGGAGACGCCTTATGTTGTACTGTGCAAGTCCGACTGCAAGGGACTTTGCCCAGTATGCGGTTGCAATCTTAATGAAGAGGATTGCGGTCATGCAGCTCAGATTGAGCAGAAGCGAGAAGAAGAAAAACTTGCTTCAAACCCGTTTGCGGCTCTCAAAAATCTTGTGATTGAGCCGGATTCGGAAGAGTAAAATAAAATTTCTTCTCCTAAATGGTGAAGAAATGCTGTATCTACGTACAAAATGTGTCAGTACGTGGTATAGTATCCAACGCATTATGTGAATGGGTCGCGCCCTCATGTGTTTTAGGGGCGCTAGCAAGAGCAAAAGAGGTTTAAGATGGCAGTACCTAAACAAAAGAAGGGCCGCGGCGCAACCCACACCCGTCGTTCGGCAAACAGCAAGCTTAACGCAGCAGCTCGCTCTGTATGCCCACAGTGCGGCGCTCCAAAGCTTCCTCACCACGTATGCCCTAATTGTGGCTTCTACAAGGACCGTGAGGTTGTTGTTACTGAGTAACACTCATACATTGTATGGCCAAGAAGGCTGGTTCTTTAGGGGCCGGCCTTCTTTTTTATAGCACTAAGGAGTTATCATGCCCGTTATTTGTGTAGACGTTATGGGATCTGACCAAAGCCCTGAGGTTGTTCTTGAGGGAGTTCGTATGGCTCTTGAGAAGGACAAAGAGCTAGAGGTTCTTCTCGCCGGAGCTGATGAGTTTGTTACTCCTTTTGCAAGCAAGCATGAGCGCGCAAAGGCTTTGGTAACCACTGAAGTTATTGCCATGAGCGAACACCCCGCCAATGCGGTTAGGCAGAAGAAAGACGCCAGTATTGTAAGGGCTGCCCAGGCAGTCAAGGCAGGAGAGGCTGACGGTCTTTTCTCGGCAGGCTCTACAGGAGCAGTGCTTACTGCAGCTACCTTTGGTATTGGTCGCATCAAGGGTGTAAAGCGCCCTGCACTTACCCTGGTTCTTCCTGGACTTGGTGGTCATAAAACAGTCTTTTTGGATACTGGTGCTAACGCTGATGTGCGTCCAGAAGTTTTGGTGCAATTTGCGCAAATGGGTAAGGCTTTTGCCAATGCATCGCTTGGAATTGAAAACCCAACCATAGGACTTCTCTGCAATGGTTCTGAAGAGACCAAAGGTTCTGAGCTTGCTCTTTCATATCACGCAGCTCTTGCAGAAGCGGCTATTAATTTTGGTGGAAATGCTGAGGGAACTGATATTTTAGGAAGCCGCTTTGATGTTATTGTGACAGACGGCTTTACAGGAAATGTGGCCTTAAAATCCATTGAGAGCACAGGCAAGTTTATTATGGCTAGCCTCAAAGACGCAATTAATTCCTCCAAGAAGGCTGCGTTTGGTGCACTTCTTTTGAAGGATGCTCTGAAGGCTACAGCAGCGGAACTTTCAGGAGATTCTGTTGGTGGTGCCTTCTTGCTGGGTGTTTCTGCACCTGTACTTAAAGGACATGGGGCTACCAGCTCTTCTGCTGTGTGCGCAGGAACACTTTCTGCAGCAAATGCAGTACGTGCCAACCTTATCGATAAAATTTCCTCGTCAATTCAGCTGTAGTAAAAGCGTCTGTACATAAAAATTTTTATAACTATGGTGGAGCCCATGGACAATTCTGTGGGCTTTACTTTTTTTAAGATTGTTTGTTTCAGCTTTAGTAATGTCATCATACAGACGCCCATCACGGGGTAAAATTACTAGCGTCATTGTTGTGTGCAAGGAGGATGTATGGATCGCACAGAAACACTTGAAAAGGTAATTGACGTTGTTAGAGAGACACTGGACCTTGACGATTCCGTTGAGCTCACAGAGGGTACCTCATTTAAAGATCTTGGTGCAGACTCATTTGATCTTTTGCAGCTTGTCACAGACCTTGAGCAAGAGTTTGATATGACCTTTGATGCAGAAAACATCGATGAGATTGCTACCGTTGGTGACGCAGTAGATGCTATTCTTGCTGCATAAGTAGGTTTTATACGTGAAATTGCACGAACGAGTAGCTGCTGCAGAAGCTATTTGCGGTCACACATTTACCAATAAAGAACTTATCGAGGCTGCCCTCACACACCCTTCGGCGGTGGAGGGCAAGCCTGTTTCTGCTTCGTATGAGCGCCTGGAGTTTCTGGGTGACTCAATTCTTGGTGCCATTATTGCAACGGAGTTGTTTGAGCGTTATCCAGATATGGATGAAGGCCAGCTTACTAGGTTGAAAATCTCTCTAGTATCCGGCCACACTCTTTCCATTGTCTCTGATGCTCTAGGAATTTCTCCCTTAATTGTTATGGGAATTTCCGAGAAGGGCACGGGAAAGCGTGGCATGAAGTCTGCTCTGGAGAACGTCTACGAGTCCATTGTTGGCGCACTCTACCTTGATGCGGGTTTTGATCCAACGCACGATTTTGTTATTCGTACGCTTGGACCTCACATTTCTCCAGCGCTGGCAGTTCGTTCGGTAAGTCCTAAATCTCGTTTGCAAGAAGCGGTACAGGCTAAAGGCAAGGCTACCCCTGAATATAAGCTTATTGGCGAGAGTGGACCTGCTCACACACCAACGTTTACCGCTGTGGTATTTGTCGACGGCCTTAAGGTGGGTCGTGGACAGGGACCATCAAAGAAAGCCGCAGAGTCAGAAGCCGCTCAAGACGCACTGGTACGTCTTGGTGTGGATGACGCTCCGCTTGATGCTGATGCAGAAATGCACCTAAGGTAGAAAGGTACCCTGCACCCGTGTATCTAAAATCGCTGACACTTAAGGGTTTTAAGTCATTCGCTGATAAAACTCAGATGGTTTTTGACCCCGGTCTTACCGTTGTCGTTGGTCCTAATGGCTCGGGTAAGTCCAATGTCTCTGACGCAATTCTCTGGGTATTAGGCGAGCAGAGCGCAAAGATGCTTCGTGGCCAAGCCATGGAAGACGTTATCTTCTCTGGCTCATCAGCAAGGGGAGCGGTGGGCGTTGCTGAGGTAACGCTGGTTCTGGATAACTCCGACCACACCATTCCTATTGATTTCTCTGAAATTGGCATCACCAGACGTATGTATCGCTCTGGAGAGTCTGAGTATCTGATTAACGGTGCTCCTTCAAGACTCATGGATATCCAGGACATTTTGCATGACTCTGGTCTGGGTAAAGATACCCATTCCATCATTTCCCAGGGCAAGCTCGATTCCATCTTGTCTAGCCGTCCTGAGCAGCGTCGTGAGCTCATTGAAGAGGCAGCAGATATCTCTAAGCATCGTCGTCGCAAAGAGCGTGCGGAGCGCAAGATTTCTTCCATGGATGAGAATCTCACGCGAGCCAAAGTGGTTTCTCGCGAGATTACCCGCCAGCTTAAACCGCTTGAGAGGCAGGTAGACAAGGCTTCTCACGCTAAAGATCTGTCCGCTCAGCTCAAAGATTTGACGGTTCAGCTTGCGGTTGATGACCTTCGTCAGCTGCAGTTTACGCATGGCAAGTTGGAGGCACGCGCTAAAGAGGCAGAGGCTGCTATTGAGCTTGCTCAATATCGTGCGGGCGAGAAAAACCGTGAGCTTGAAAAGCTCCAGTCACTTCTTGAGCAAAAGGGTCTCTTTGTTGGAGACTTAGGCGAGCAGCGTCGCCGCATGCAAGAGATTCTTGGTCGTATGGGATCTGACATGCGTCTTTTGGAGGAGAAGGGCAAGAACATGGTTTCTCGCCTTTCTGACACGCGTATGCAGCTTTCTGTGATGGATAAACAGAAGGCAGACGCCGCAAAAGAGAACGAAGAGCTTTCTGGTCAGCTGGCAACAATTCGTGCAAAGGTTGCGGATCTGACGGAGAGCGTGAACGCGCTCCAAGAGGCGGCTAACCAGGCAATTGCCGAGCGTCGTGCTCTTGATGTAAAGATTTCTGACTGCACCGCGTCAGAGCGAAGTGCGCGCAATACCGCTGATAAAGAGACGCTTGCGTATGTAAAGCTTGAAGAGCAGATTGCTCATGCGCAGGTAGAAGATAAGATGTTTGAGTCTAGGTTGACTCAGATTACGGAAGCGCTTGAGATTGCTCGTGCTGCTCTAGAAGATAGTGGCGCTAAAGAAGCAGAGCTCACTGCGGCTCTTGAGAAAGCTCGTCAGGAGTCCGAGGCGTTTGTCGCTGAGATTTCTGAGCGTGCTTCTGCACTTGAGGCGGCTCGCGAGGCAGAGCGTACTGCTCGCCAGGAGCTCTCAAGCAGTGAAGCTACGCTTGAGGCACTTCGTGCGCTTGATGTGGAAGTCCAAAAGGGAAGTCCTCTGGTAGAAAAGCTTGTTGCAGATGCAGCAACCGCTTCTCTTGTTTCTGGCAGACTTGCTGATTATCTTGAGGTTCAGCCAGAGTTTGAGGCTCTTGTTGAGCAGCTTTTGGGAGAAGATCTTTCCGCGCTTGTTGTAGACAAGCAGCAAAACATTCAGACGCTCTTTGAGCGCGTTCAGACGCTTTCTGAGGACGGTAAGGCTACGCTGGTTGCTCTTTCTGACGCAACTCCAGCTCTTGCTGCGCCTGCACATACAACGTCTTTGCTTGAGCTTGTATCTGCGCAGAAGGGTGCCGAAGCTCTTGTGCAGGCGCTTTTTGGTCACGTTTTTGTTGCTCAGAGCCTTGACGATGCCTACGCTGCTCGCAACGTTGAGCCTCGCGGGCTTTATGCGCTTCCTGACGGCACGTTGCTCTATCCAGACGGTCGTCTGGTCCTGGGACACACATCTCAGGCTGAGGACGGCTCTCTTGAGCGTAAGCGCCGCATTCGCGAGCTTGAGGGTGCGCTTCCTTCCCTCAAACGCCATCTTGAGGCCGCACGCTCTGCAGTTACCAACTGCGAGAATGAGCTGGCTTCAGTTCGCGAGAAAAGCGCGCAGTCCAAGGGTGAGGTTGCTCGCCTCAACGGTGAGCTTACCTCTATTGCTGCGGAGCGAGGCCGTCTTGAGGGGCAGGTTGCTTCTTCCCAGGCAGAGCTGAAGCAGGTCAGCACTTCTCGAGAGCAGGCAAAAGAGCGCGCTCAGGAGGCTCGCGCGCACATTGATGAGCACAAGCGTGCCGCGGAAGAGGCAAAGGCCCGCATGGAGTCGCTAGCCTCGGAGCTCAAAGAGCTGCAGGACCAGCATGAGGATGCCATTCGTGCTCAGGGTAGGGCCAACCGAGAGCTTTCGGATGCAAGGACGGATCTGACTGTTGCAAAAGAGCGCGCAACGAGTATGGCTTCTCGCCAGGTAGAGCTTGAGCGGCGTCTGTCTCAGCTGGATGAGCAGCTTGCTGCTGCTAAGCAGGCAACGCACGCGCTTGAGGTAATTAGGCTTCGCGTAGACCCGCTGCACAAGCGCTACGATGCTCTGCACCAGAAGGCGCTTGAGTGGGCGTCCAGGCTCAAGGATCGCGCGTCGTTGGCGGAGGCAGACTCTGAGACGCTGCGAGAGACCATCTCTGAGGCAAAAGACGCTGCTTCTGAAGCTGCGCTTGCGGTAGAAAAAGAGAAAGATGCCGCTAACCAGATTAGCGTTGAGATTGGTAAGCTTGAGGTTCAGGTTCAAAACGCCATCGAGGCTATTCTTGCCACGGGCGCCTCGCTGGATGAGGCTTTGACGCTGCCTGAGCCAGAAGATAGAGAGCAGTCAGAACGCCTTGCTGCATCACTCAAGAGTCAGCTTGAGGCACTTGGTCCTGTCAACGCCGTTGCCATGGATGAGTACGAGCGACTCAAAGAGCGCGCTGACTACATTAATGAGCAGGTAGCTGACTTAGAGGCTGCTCGAACCTCACTGAAGAAGATTATCTCGGCCATTGACCGCAAGATGCGCAGTCGCTTCCTTGTTGTCTTTGACCGTGTAAATCAGAACTTCTCCGAGATCTTCTCGATGCTGTTCCCTGGTGGTCACGCCCACATTGAGCTTACCGACCCAGATCATCTCTCCGAGACGGGCATTGAGATTGTGGCTCAGCCGCGCGGTAAGCGCATTACCAAGATGATGCTTATGTCAGGTGGCGAGAAGAGCCTCACCGCCCTGGCATTGCTCTTTGCTGTGTATAGAACGCGTACTGTTCCGTTCTACGTCTTTGATGAGGTTGAGGCTGCGCTCGACGACGCCAACCTCTCCAAGCTGCTTGATGCCATTGAGCAGCTCAAAGAGACAACACAGTTGATTGTCATTTCTCACCAGAGGCGCACTATGGAGCAGGCAGATGTACTGTATGGTGTATCTATGCAGGCAGATGGTGTCAGCCACGTTGTCTCTCAGAGGCTTGATAAGACAACCGGAAAGGTAGTTGATATCTAATGGGCTTTATGGACAATCTTCGCCGCGGTCTTGAGCGTTC
>CAUVJF010000015.1:0-24719 GCA_963552125.1 uncultured Atopobium sp. | reverse complement strand
TTAGCGATTTTGCTGCAGGGGCAAGGTTGTTGAAGAGGAGGCTTGCTACCTGCTGAATAAATTGCTTACTTGCATCGTGATCGCTGGCAGCAGCGGACTTGTCAGCGGAGCGCAAAAGCGCGGACAGATTCTCGTAGGACTCCGGTGCAATTGGCGATGCGTCAAACTGGTCGTACGCTTCTTTGGTAACAACGCCGGTTTCTGCTGGTAAAACAATGGCAAGCGGAGCGTCAACGATAGATGCATAGGTTTCTACCAGCGTATCCCCAGCGCCAAGCATAAGCGATGGTCGTGGGTCTAAGAAGAACGCAACGTCTGCGCCCACAGCCTTGGCTACCTCAACTACCAGCGAGTCTAGCGGGTCAACACCCCAGCGCTGAGCCAACAGATAGAGCGTCGCTGCGGCGTCGGCGGACGATCCACCCAGACCGGCCTTCTCGGGAATGTGAACCTGTACGTCAATGGAAACATCTGGGGAAACTCCCAGCTTATTGGCGAGAAGAACCGCAGCCTTCCAGGTTGTTGTGCGCTCAGGCAACACGCAGAGCTGCGGCTCATGCGTAACCGTAAGCTCCGGCGCGTCGTCGACAACAACTGTGTCGTACAAGGCAACAGGAACCATGAGTGAATCTACTTTATGGTATCCTCGCTGGTCTTTCTGAGTGTGAATGCCCAGGTGAAGGTTGACCTTGCAAGGAATCTGAATGATTTGGCGTCCAAAATTGGACGAAGAGGCAGCCATGAGTGTGAGCCTAGTCGAAGTAATGTGTGCGCTTCTGAACTACTCTTCAAACTCAAAGTCAAACAAACGCTCACCGGTCTCAAAATCAAAAAGCTCAACAGTGCCGGTCAGGACGTCAACGTACTGGTAGGACTGACGGGCAGTGCGACCGCGGCGCTCGCCAACCTCAACGATGAAAAGAGATGGATGGGCCATAACCAGGGTACCTGTGCGCTCAACAATACGAGAACGTCCCATGTTAGCCTTGACCTTGAGTTTTTGGCCTTGAAGTGCCCTGAGCTTCTCGTGAATCTCATCTACACGATTAACTGGTGGAATCTCGTTTTCCATCAATCCTCCAAGTCAATCAGTACGTTTGCGGTGCGACACGTTGATGTGTCGGAGATATGTACCGGTCGACAAACAATAGTCAGAATTTCCGAAACTCCACTATACGAGGTAGAAAATAAAATCTCAAGGTTTTACGACAAATGTCACGGGAACAACATCAGTCGGTCGGTCAGCTTCGCGTCGGATTCGCGAGAAGATCGTGTCAGGTTTGCAACGACAGCGCGTCAGAACCCCAACAAATTTATGACAAATAGGGGTCCTCTGATAAAATTAGTAACTAACTTCAAAACACAAGGAGGCCCAATGACTGAGACTCTGGGATACGCCATTAGCAAGACCTGGTATATCGTGCTTATTTTTGTTGCTCTTGCTATCGGAATCGCATTCCTTTCCAAAAAGAAATCATCTAAAGCTCTTGTTGCTTTATCAGCGCTTTGCCTGGTATTTAGCGTAGGGTCGTTCGCATTTGGTGGATTGACTGTTTCTGAAGCACAGTCCAAAGGTGCTTCATCTGACCAGCTCAATTCTATGAACATTATCGAGCTTGTTCAGGCAAACCAGGCCGCACCAGCTCAGACCTCTGTTAATGATGTCAACGAGCTCTACAACAAGATCGTTTACGTCTATCAGTACGGCTCGCCTATTTCGCAGTCGCTCGCGAGCGACAATCCTTTTGTTCATCATGATCTACCTTGGGTAGCAGCGACTCTTCCTGAACTGAAGAAGCTGCTCGACAAAAACGAAGTAGTCTACGTGTCAACAAACAGTCAGATTTTCAAACAGTTGCACATTAACCCTGGTGAAAACGCCGTCGAGCCTTTTATATTCTTTGTTACTTCGGTCAATCCAGCCGGTAGAGTTTTCCCACTTACAACTGGCGATATGTCTCGTACTGGCAAAAAAGATGGCGATAAAATCACGGTTGGTGACAATCTTGAGTTTACGCTTCGCACGGTTCATACCGATCAGGGAGACTATGTGCTTGGCCTTAACTACCAGGTCCTTTTTGCTCTCAGTCGTTACTTCAAGGACTATTAATATTTTTCGGAGCTCCAATAAATGCGCACTTGCGGAGCGCCACTAAACGTGCACATACACCGCTTACACATCATAAACTGCAACAAAAAACTCCCATTCTCGTGAATGGGAGTTTTGTTTTTCTCGGCAGATGCTTTTCGAGGCTTTTTGGAGACTTTAAGAAGCTTTGGGTCAACCAGACTTTACTTAACTGGGCAAAGCGAGAGGGCGGCCTCGTCAGCAATAACGGTGCAGTTAGTATGAAGCTGCAGGATAGAGGCTGGGCACTGAGGCGAAACGTTGCCGTAGCACATGTCGTAAACAGCCTTAGCCTTGTCCTCGCCGCTAGCCACAATCAGAATGCTGCGCGCGAACATGATGGTCTGCGTGCCCATGGTGTAAGCCTGACGAGGGACGTCCTCCATGCGCTCAAACAAGCGGCTGTTTGCCTGAATGGTGCTCTCGGTGAGGTCAACGCAGTGCGTACCCTTGGAAAAATGGTCGTCAGGCTCGTTGAAGCCAATGTGACCGTTGTGACCAATACCAAGAAGCTGCAGGTCAGGATAGCCAGCCTTAGCAACAAGCCTATCGTACTCGGCGCAAGCTGCCTCGACGTCAGGATTAGAGCCATCGGGCACATGAGTGTTCTCAAGATCAATATTTACCAGGTCAAAGAGGTTTTTGCGCATGAAATAGTGATAGCTCTGAGGATCGTCGTGAGAAAGACCGCGGTACTCGTCAAGGTTATACGTAGAAACCTGCGAGAAGTCCAGGTCTCCCCTCTTGCACCAATCAGCGAGCTGAGCATAGGTACCAATTGGCGTTGAACCAGTTGCCAGACCAAGAACGCAATTTGGCTTCAGAATGATTTGTGCAGAAATAACATTTGCAGCTTTTCTGCTCATGTCCTCGTAATCGCGGGTGCGAACAATCCTCATGTCTACCTCCAAGACAGAAGTCACAGTTACATTTAGTTTAACATTTGAAGCAAGCAAAAAAGTAACCGGTCGGCGAGAAGAACAAATATCTCGCTGACCGGTTTTGACCTGTTATATGGCGTGTTTCTGTCGCGTTCCTGACGCGAATCTGACGCAGAGCCTACGTTGCCTATCCCAGAATCTGCTTGGAAAGATCCTGCAGAGCGTGGAAACGATGCGATATAGCGTTCTTCTCGTCAGGCTCAAGCTCTGCCATGGTTTTACCTGGAGCATCCTCTGGCCAGAAGAGTGGATCGTAGCCAAAGCCGTTGTGACCCTTTGGATCGTGGCCAATAACGCCCTCGCAGTCGCCCTCTCCTACCAGCACAGATCCGTCTCTATAAACCAAAGCAACGGTGGAGTGGAAGCGAGCAGTGCGATCCTCATCAGCAACGTCGGCAAGCTCTGCCAAAAGCTTCTGATTGTTTGCAGCATCATTGCCATGCTCGCCAGCATAACGAGCAGAATAAATTCCAGGAGCTCCGTCCAGAGCGTCAACGCAAATGCCGGAGTCGTCTGCAATAGCCGCTACGCAATCTACCTCGTCAAGCGCAGCCATTGCCTTGATCAGAGCATTGTCACGGAACGTCTGGCCATTCTCCTCTGGATCAGGGAAATCACCCAGCTGACCAAGTGCTACAAAGCTTATACCAGGCATTACCTTAGAGAGAATAGCCTCAATCTCAACAAGTTTGTGAGCGTTGCCTGTTGCAACAACCACGGTTGTATTTGGATCAAAGGTCACAGCGTTAGAACCCTGATTTTCACTGTTTTGACTCATGGTTACTCCCTAAATCCAGTCACTTGATTCTGCAGGTCAACAAGGTGAGCGATGCCAGTTTGACCAAGATCGAGCAGCTGGTTGAGTTGCTCTCGATCAAACGGACCGCCCTCGCCTGTTCCTTGTACTTCAATTATCTGTCCAGTTTCTGTTCCAACAAGGTTCATGTCAATGTCAGCATGAGAATCCTCGGGATAGTCAAGGTCCAGCAGCGGCTTGCCATTCACATATCCCATAGAAATCGCAGCTACCTGACCTGTAAGAGGGAGTCTGGGGAGAATGTCCTTCTCGACAAGTGAGTAGAGTGCGTCGTGGAGTGCCACCCAAGCACCGGTGATACTTGCGGTTCTGGTGCCGCCGTCTGCCTGAAGGACGTCGCAGTCTAGGGTGATGGTGAACTCGCCCAGGCGGTTGAGGTCAACAACGGAGCGTAGAGAGCGACCAATCAGGCGCTCAATCTCCATGGAGCGGCCCTTGCGGTTGGCACGCTCTCGCTTGGTGCGGCGGTTAGTTGACGCAGGTAACATGGCATATTCAGCTGTGACCCAACCCGCGCGAGAACTGCGTCGCCATGCAGGGACGCCCTCTTCGACGGTAGCGGTGCACAGGACACGCGTGTCGCCAAACGTGACCAGGCACGATCCGTCGGCGTTCTTCATAACGTTGCGCTCGAGGGTGACGGGGCGCATCTGGTCCCACGCGCGGTCAAACGAACGCGCGGGCTCCGTGGCGTCTCCGGTCTGCGTGACGGCGTCGGCCTGGGCGGTGGCGTCGGACTGCGTAGCGGCGTCAGACTGTGCGGGCTTCTCGCCAGAGAACGTGCCTTCTACCTGGTTATCCATTGCACTCCTAAGAAAAAACGCGACACCCGAGGGCGCCGCGTGAGGTTCCATGGTGGGCGATGAGAGATTTGAACTCCCGGCCTTGTGCGTGTAAAGCACCTGCGCTAGCCGCTGCGCCAATCGCCCGTGACTGTAGAAGTTTATCACAGCTTCCACAATTCTTCGGCGGCAATTATGAATTCTGCGTCTTCATTGCACGACCTTTGCACAAATCTTACGCCAGCTCTTCCAGAATTCGACGCATTTCTTTCTGAACGCCCTGCTCGGTGTTAGGGGCAATGACCTTGGAGGCAATCGTCTTGAGCGCGTAGCGAGCGTTGTCCATAACGTACGCGGTGCCCGCGTAACGCAGCATGGCGTAGTCATTCATAGAATCGCCAAACACGGCAATCTCGTCGCGAGAAATGCCATAGTACCTGCGGATTTGCTCAAGTCCTGTGGCCTTGTTCACACCACGAGGCACCACGTCAATCCACGTCTCGCCGGAAGGCATGAACGAAAGCCTGTCGCCCATCTCACGCTCAAGAATCATGGCCATGTCCATCGAGCGAGCCCTTGAATCGCAGCAAATAGCAGCCTTGATGATGCTGACGTCAGGTGAAGGCGGATCAAACACGCGCTCAGCGTTAGGCAGGTCTTTATCCAGCTCGCGCACAAACGAGCTCTGGTCATCCAGCAAATACGTGTGCGTGCGGTCATAAACTACCAGGTGAATGCAGTCAAACTCGGACGTCAACTCAAACAGCTTACGAATAGAAGCTGACGAGAAAACCTCGCGGTCGATGACCTCGTTCTCTACATAAACCTGCGTGCCAAGAGAGGCCACGTAGTCAATCTTGTCTGCAACCGGCTCAAACAACCAGCGCAGTGTATCGTAACGACGACCGGAACTTGCCACAAAGTGAACGCCATGCTTGTACAGCTCTTCGATGAGCTCGAATGTCTCTGGCGGAACCTCGGAGTTCTGGTCCAGCAGCGTACCATCCATATCCGATGCAATGAGTCTAATCATGCTAGTTCTCCATCATAAAACGGGGAGTCTCCCCTGCTTTTGTTGCGCGTACCAGCTCAAGCAAGGCATGCGCAACGCCGTCATCGGCAGATGCGCCAACGTGGTGCTTTGCTACCTGCTTGACCTCTGGAATTGCGTTTGCCACCGCCACCGAGTGCGGAACTTTACTTAAAATCTCGACGTCATTCTCGCCGTCTCCAAAAACAAGCACCTCTTCTGGAGAAATGCCCGTTCTTTCCAGGAGCGTTTCAAAGCCGGTCAGCTTGGACACACCCTTGGGCAGCACGTCAAACCACTGAGGGACCACCGACATGGTGTACACGTCTGGACAAGCTACGGCCACCTTTTGGCGACAGCGCTCCATGTCCTCCTCCGTGCCTGGGCACGCAATTGTTGCGGCAACAAAATCGACGTCGTCCGGGACTTGATCAACAATGCCCGAGACAAACACCAGTTTGCGCTCGTAATCGGCGAGAATGTCTTTGTCCAGCGGACCGACAACATATGCCGGGTTAAAGAGATTAGTCTTCTCTGGATAGCAGACCAAGAACATGTTCTTCTCGTCAGCAAGAGCATCTGCGACACCCTGCAATGTTTTATGGTCAAAGATGGAGAGCGAGATAGTCTTGCCTTTGTACAGCACGCGCTTGCCTGTAGACATGACGCCTGTTTGCATACATGCCTCATCGAGGCTGAAAAGACGCATCAGCTCAACGTAATCTCGGCCGGTACAAGGGCCAAAGGCGATATCTGTTTCTTCAAGGAGCGTATGGATTGCCTTGCGTGTAAAGTCCGACACGCGTCTGTTCCCAAAGGGTACCAGCGTATTGTCCATATCAGATAAAACAAGCTTAATCACAAACGTCCCCCGTTACTGCATGCTGCGTAGCTGGGCCAACGCAACGCGCGTCGCAGTCCAAGCGGACGCAGCCCTACGTCAACGCAGCTCCAAGCTGGCACGCTCTACGCTGGCAAGCTCTACGCTGACACGAACTAAGCCGACACGAGCTAAGTCGCAGCATTGTACTTCTATCTAGTTGAACTATGTGCCAAGACGTCAAAGCGATCGATCTTGAGCAACACTTGATCTAGTCCAATCATACCCGAGAGACGCACCTTTGACGCATTCGAAGTCAAAATTAGAAGATCTCTAAACCCGGAGCCTCGACGGCCACCAACCCACTCCATGCGCTTAATGTCCTGGTAGTTGATGGAAATTTCAGAGCCTACAAAGGGCACTACAACCATCTCGTCATCAAAAAGCGAGACCTTATAACGACTCAAGATGTACCACGCCATAAACATGACAACCGAGAAGGAAGCAAAAAATGCCATAACAATGTCTGGGTTTGGCGTAAATACATTAACGTAACAAAGCCAGCCGAGAATAACTGCGATTGCACTGACAAATGCCATGTCAATAATGAGCGAACGTGTGAGCGATGCGGGAGTCACGTAGGTATCGTGATGGCTGTGGCGACGCTCGGAAATTCCAACGTTTCCCGAGTGCTCTAAAACCGCAGCTACGACGGGTGCCGCAACGACAACAATTCCAAAAAACACTGCGAGCATTGCGACCTCCCTTACTCCGTGAAAAAAGAACAATGACCCTTCATAATTATGCTACGCCCCTGCTCACCATTTTGTTGACAAGGTTGAGCGGGGGCGTAGACGGTAGAAATCTAGCTATGAATGGCAAAGCTGCACGTCAAACGGTCGCGCGCGATGCAACGGCGCAGGTCGCGGGCAGTGCGAGCGCGGCTCGTGTGCGATGCGGGTGCGACGGCGCTAGCTGCGAGCGGCGCGCGGTACGGGTCGCGGGCAGTGCGAGCGCGACACGGTGGCGTGGCTCGCGTACGATGCGGGTGCGACGGCACTAGCCGCGGGCAGCAAACTTGGCGACGAGCTTCTCCAGAAGGTCCACGGTGACCTCAAGGCTTGGCACAGGGACAAACTCACGCACGGAGTGGGCGTTATATCCGCCGGTAGCAATGTTGGGGCATGGCAGTCCGCGGAAGGTGAGCTGGGCACCATCGGTACCGCCACGAGCGGCAACTGGCTTAGGCTCAATACCAACCTCACGATTTGCCTCAAGCGCATAATCAATCAGGAACTCGTAGCCGTCGAACTTCTCGGCCATGTTGCGATACTCCTGGTGAATCTCAACGCGGACGGTATTCTCGCCATAGCGCTTGTTCAAGAACGCGGCGATATCCTGCAGGACCTGCTGGCGGTTGGCAAAAATCTGGGCGTCGTGGTCGCGGACGATGTAGCTGAGCTTGACCTCGGACGCGGAACCCTCGATGGCGATTGGGTGGTAGAAGCCCTCGTAGCCCTCGGTGTGCTCAGGACGCTCGAAGGCCGGGACCATCTGCTGGAACTCGGATGCCACGGTAATTGCGTTGATCATGACGTCCTTGGCGCTGCCGGGGTGAACCATGACACCCTTGAAGTAGACGTCAGCGTGGGCGGCGTTGAAGCACTCGTAGTTGAACTCACCGAGAGCCTCGCCGTCGACGGTATAACCGTACGCAGCACCGAGTTTGTCCAGGTCAAGAAGGCTTGCGCCGTGACCAATCTCCTCGTCGGGGACAAACGCAATCTTGAGTGTAGGGTGTGCGAGCTCGGGGTTGTCGCCCAGGCGCTTGAGCAGCGCGCAAATCTCAGCCACACCGGCCTTATCGTCAGCGGAAAGCAGCGTGGAACCGTCGGAGCAAATGATGTCCATGCCCACAAAATCCTTGAGGTCAGGGACCTGCTCCTGGGTGGTAGCGATGGTCTTGCCGTTAACGACGCCGGCCACCAGGTCACCGCCCTCGTAGTGGACGACGTGCGGCTTGATGCCCGAGGCAGGCGCGTCGATGACGGAGTCCAGGTGCGAGCAAAGCATCAGCGCGGGAGCCGACTCGGCGCCCTTGGATGCGGCGAAGGTGCCGGTGACGTAGGCGTGCTCGTCGACGGTGACGTCGGTGCAGCCCAGCGCCTTGAGCTCTTCGCCCAGGTAGCGAGCCATCTCGTGCTGAGCAGGCGTGGAAGGGGTGACGGTGTCGTTGTCGGGGTTGGACTGGGAGTCAACCTGCACGTAGCGCATGAAGCGCTCGGCGACATCGGGGAGCTGGTGAGTTGCGGTTTCAGACATGGGCATCCTTTCTGGTTCAAGCAAGGCGACGTGAGGCAGCGCGGCCACGGGCGGATGCGTGCAGGAGGTGCAGGCGCGTGCAGGCGTTAACCAGCCTTGCTGTGTGCGTTGAATGTTGTATGCATTTACTGTACCGCAACTCAAAAAGAATTAAACCTACCTGCACGAACTTTGCGCGCACATGCCATAATAATTGCAAGAAATGCGAAAGACGGAGCGCTATGACAAACGACTTTTGGACGCCACAATTTCACCTCTTCCCACCTCAGGGTTGGATGAATGATCCCAACGGACTTTGTCAGTTTAAGTCCGTCTACCACGCGTTTTACCAGTACACTCCCGAGTGGCCTGCCAACGAGCTGCGTTACTGGGGACATGCTGTGAGCAAGGATTTGCTCTCTTGGGAGACGCTCCCTATTGCAATTTCTCCAGACGCAGCTTTCGATAAGGACGGTGTGTTTTCGGGTTCGGCCTGGATTGAGACGCGCGACACTGCGGCCGACGGCTGCGGTCACGGCGGCGGTGTGGCAGACGACAACGATGCAGCGTCCCACGAGGTCATGCGGCTCTTCTACACCGGCAATGTTATGGACGAAACACGCCCAGAAGCCGACGGCATTGATGTCGGTCGAGAGGCCTATCAAGTTATGCTGACCTCTGAAGATGGACAGAGTTTCTCGCCAAAGTGCGTTGTTTTGAAGCCGAACGACTACCCCGGTACCTGCACAAACCACGTGCGCGATCCGAAGGTTTGGAAGCAAGACGAGGCTCTCCGCATGCTGTTAGGTGCTCGCGAGAGAGACGTTGCGGCTGGTCCCGCGAAATCCGCAGATGAACGCTGCGATTCGGGAGCGGTGTTGATTTACGACTCCAGTGATTGTGGCGAGTCGTGGACGCTCCACTCGGTTGTACGCGGGGCTAACGCCCAGGGTCAGCGCGAGGCGTTTGGCTACATGTGGGAATGCCCTTTTTTGGTGCAGCTAGATGACCAGGAGTTTCTGTCCGTATGTCCGCAGGGGCTGAGAGAAGGCGCTGGTACGGAGCCAAACGCCGATGCGTCCAAGAGGTCGCTCTTGAGCGATTCCGCTAACTTGCAAGAGAATGCTTCAAGCGAGTGTCTCGCCAAGTGGCAAAACATCTGGCAATCAGGCTATTTTCCGCTTCAAAAGGGCCAGAAGCTTATCAATGTTGAAACTGTTTCAACCGAAAACTTTGTGCTCTGGGATCATGGATTTGACTTCTACGCACCGCAAACGTTCGTCGACGATTCTGGGCGTACTATTTTGATTGGATGGATGGGCATCATCGATCCGATTTACCACAGTTATCCTGCGGGTATTGGTTTCTGCCACAACCTTACTCTGCCCCGAGAACTTTCGCTGTCTGATGACGGTGTTATCCTGCAACGCCCAGTTAAAGAGCTTGATGCTATACGACGCGAATGTGCAGAATTCAGCGCTGACGACTTCGTCGAAATAGATCAACTATCTGCAGATATTGAGATCTCTGGCATCTCCGGAGATGGAACTCTTGTCCTCAACGATGCGCTTGTGCTTTCTTACTCCAAGGGCATTTTTACCTTGCAATTCATTGACAAGGACACCGCCGCAGGCAGAACTCAACGCTCTATTGAGCTAAAGCAGCTCTCTGACCTGCGAGTTATTGTCGACGGCTCTACCGTGGAGATTTACCTGAACGATGGTCGCGCAGTTTTCTCGACGCGATGGTTCCCCGCGTCCGAGCGTCTAACGTTGAACAGCACTTTTGTTGCTTCTGGCTCGCGAGAATACAGCCTAATCGCGTAGTTCAGTGTATTTGCTTGGCATAGTCTGGCGCCGACACCAAAGGAATACTGTTTGTAGGCACGGATTGAGGCCGTTATGCACGAAATTGCATATTTCACACGTTTTATAAGCAAAATTTTCACAGGACTCGGAAAATTGCCGTTTTTGGGACTTCAGGCGGTAAAAAATGCGTTTAGTTGGGAATGAAGGAATTTAGTTCAACTTTTTATATTCGCGTTTGCCCAGGATAAGCGAAATAGTTTTAACTATTTCTTTTACTAATTGAGTCAAAACATCTCATTTTCAAAATGAATACACCAACTAAACGCATTTTTTACCTTTTTGGGCCCAAATTCGCCAAAAATGAGCCCCAAACCAAAGTTTGGGGCTCATTAACGTGCAAATTACAACTTTGTAGCTGGTCGCGCAGCAACTTCGCAGCCGATCACACTGGTTGCGCACCAACTTCGCAGCCAATTACGCTGGTTGCGCGGCCGGTCGGCGCGGGATGCGCGCTCGCAGCCACGCGCCTCGGCACACAGACCGCGTCGACCGCACTACTTGACGCCGGCCTTCTTCTTGGCGCGCTCGATAGCAGCCATCTGATCCTCGGAAAGCCTAATGGAACCGTAATCTTTTCCGTGGTCAGGTGCGGTGCGACCAAGATCGCCCAGGTTAGCGCCAGTTGCTTCCAGTGCAGACACACGATGCGAAGAGCAAGAGTGACCGCCCTCGCGGACAACGGAATCCAGGCCAAACTTGTCGCGACCGGTATATGGCATGGTTGCGTCGTTGGTAACGGGGTCGTCAGCGTTTTCCAGCTTGAACTCGCCGTTTACGCCGTTCTTGTAGTTCTCCTTAGCAACCGAAATCATCAGCTTAATACGGTTGAGCTGGTTAACCTCGGATGCGCCTGGGTCGTAGTCGACAGCAACAATGTTAGACTCAGGGTGCATCTGGCGCAGGCGCTTGATGACTGCCTTACCAACGACGTGGTTAGGTAGGCATGCAAATGGCTGAGCGCAGACAATGTTTGGTGTGCCCGTCTCAATGAGGTCGCACATCTCAGCGGTGAGCAGCCAACCCTCGCCCATCGTGTTACAGAGCGAGAGAATCTGACCAGCTTTCTCGGCCAGCTCATCGATGTTGGGATATGGCTCAAAGCGCTCGGACTTCTCCAGCATCTTGTTGATTGGCGCGCGCAGACCCTGAACCATCTTGATGCCCGCGATGTGCGTCATGCGGCTCTTGAACGAAGTACCAAGCTCCTTGTGTGTGTTGATCGCGTTGGAGAGGCCAAACAGGAAGAAGTCGACCAGACCCGGAACGTTAGCCTCGCAGCCTTCGGACTCGATGACCTTGACCAGCTCATTGTTGGCCGTTGGGTGGAACTTAACCAGAATCTCGCCGACGACGCCGACGCGTGGCTTCTGGCGGTCATTGACCACGGGCAGGCTGTCAAACAGCTCGATGGTACGCTGGCACTGCTTGTAGAATTCCTTGCGAGAAATTCCGTTGATCTTGGAGCGTGTATCGGCCATGAGCTGGTCATACAGCTCATTTGCGGAACCCTTGACTGCCTCGTAGGGACGAACACGATACAGCAGCTGCATAATCAGGTCGCCGTATAGCAGCGCGTAAACTGCCTTGATGAGCAAATCGGGCTTGAACAGCTTGAATCCTGGGTTGTCCTCGTCAAGGCCGGAAGCGGCGGAGACGGAAATGACCGGAATCTCTGGATGACCTGCGTCTTTGAGCGCCTTACGAATCAGTGCAATATAGTTGGTTGCACGGCAGCCACCGCCGGTCTGCGAAATCAGAACTGCGGTCTTGGTCAGATCGTACTTGCCGGAAAGCACTGCCTCCATAATCTGACCCGTGACCAGGATGGATGGGTAGCAGATGTCGTTGTTGACGTAGCGAAGGCCCATGTCAACGGCACCCTGGTCAACCGAAGGCAGCAGCACAACGTTGTAGCCCGCACCCTTCAGCAGCTCCTCTACCAGCTCAAAGTGGATCGGCGCCATCTGCGGAGCCAGGATGGTATAGCCCGCTTCCTGCATCTCCTTGGTGTAGCGGACCTTCTCGTAAGCTGCGGATTCTGCCTCGCGATACACCGGCGCACGGCGAGAAGAACTAGCGCTTCTGGCCTTTTCCAGAGAGCCATCGGCCATGCGAACGCCCTGTGGCACGGCCTCGGTAACCAGGCCGGCAGCTGCAAGTCGCTCGAGCTCTGCCTGCTGCTCGTTCAGGGCAGCCATCAGCGAGCGGATACGAATACGCGCAGCGCCCAAGTTGGAGACCTGGTCAACCTTAAGCATGGTGTAAATCTTGCCCGAAGCCTCAAGAATCTCCTGGACCTGGTCGGTGGTCAGTGCATCAAGACCACAACCAAACGAGAAGAGCTGAATGAGGTCCAGGTCGTTTCGGGATGCAACAAAGCGAGCCGCACGATACAGACGTGAGTGATACATCCACTGGTCAACGATACGGATTGGGCGCTCAGGCATCATCTTGTGAGCAACGGAATCCTCGGTGAGAACGGCAAAACCAAAGGAAGAGACCAGCTCAGGGATGGCGTGGTTGATCTCGGGGTCGTTGTGATATGGACGACCTGCAAGAACAATACCGTGAGCGTCGTGCTCCTCAATCCACGCAAGAGCCTCGTCACCTGCGCGGTGCATCTGGTCCTTGACGTTGATATCTTCCTGCCATGCGGCCTCAACAGCGGCGTCAATTTCTGCGCGCGTAATGTGCTCGCCACGGAAGCGACCCTTACCAGCCTGAGCGTCCTTCTCGCGCTGTTCACTGATGAGCTCGTACAAACGGCGCTTGAGCTCGTTCTTTTTGTCGTACGGAATGAATGGCGCCATGTACTGGATGGACGGATCGGAGAGCTCGTCCACGTTGAGGCCCAGCGCCTGAGGGTAGCTCATGACAATTGGGCAGTTGTAGTGGTTGGTTGCGGAGTCGTCCTCCTTGCGCTCCCAACGAATACACGGCATCCAAATGAAGTCTGGGTCCTTGGCCAGCAGATTCATGATGTGGCCGTGGGAAAGCTTTGCAGGATAGCAGGCGGACTCGGAAGGCATGGACTCAATGCCCATGTCGTACGTCTTTGCGGTGGTCTGGTCGGACAAAATGACCGAGAAGCCCAGCTTAGTAAAGAACGTGTGCCAGAACGGATAGTTCTCGTACATGTTCAGCGCGCGAGGAATGCCAACAGTGCCGCGTGGAGCCTCGTCTGCAGGAAGCGACTCGCGATCAAACAGCAGCTTATTCTTGAACGCAAAGAGGTTTGGGGCCTCATTCTTCTTGGCACCACGCTTCTTACCTGCGCCTTTCTCGCAACGGTTACCGGTGATAAACCTGTGTCCGCTGCCAAAGTCGTTGATGGTAAGCATGCAGCTGTTAGGGCAGATGCGGCAGTGTGTGTTAGTAAGCTTGACCTGCAGATTATCGATGGACTCGCGGTCAAGCAGAGTGGATACGCCATCAATACCTGCGCGGTCGCGGGCGAGAAGAGCGGCGCCGTAGGCACCCATGACACCTGCAATATCAGGACGGATGACATCTCTGCCGGTGAGCAGCTCAAAAGCACGGAGCGTTGCGTCGGACATGAAGGTACCGCCCTGAACAATGCAGTGCTCGCCAATCTCGCTGAAGTCTCGGAGCTTAATGACCTTGAACAGGGCATTCTTGATGACGGAGTATGAAAGACCAGCAGCAACGTCGCCGATGGTTGCACCCTCCTTCTGCGCCTGCTTGACGCGGGAGTTCATGAAGACGGTACAGCGGGATCCCAGGTCAACAGGGAGTGTTGCCTTGGTTGCAGCGGTTGCAAACTCGCGGACGTCCATCTTCATGGAGTCGGCAAAAGATGCAATAAAGGAGCCGCAGCCTGCAGAGCAAGCCTCGTTCAGCATAATGTGCTCAATGACGCCGTCTTTGACCTGCAGACACTTCATGTCCTGGCCGCCAATATCAAGAATGAAATCAACGTCTGGGACAAATGCCTTAGCGCCACGCAGGTGAGCAACGGTCTCAATCTCGCCCGAGTCTGCGCGGAGAGCCTCAATCAGGATGCCCTCTCCATAACCGGTGGTTGTGACGTGTCCAATAATGCAGTCGGAAGGCATCTCGTCGTAGATGGAGTCCATGATCTTGCGAGCAGTGCCCAGGATATCGCCGTTGTTATTGTCGTACCAGGTGTAAAGAAGCTCGCCCTTCTCGCCAACAACTGCAGCCTTCATAGTGGTAGAACCTGCGTCGATGCCGATAAACACGCGACCGTGGTAGTTGGCCAGCTGACCCTTGGGGACTACCTCTTGATCGTGGCGGGCCTTGAAGTCGTCAAAGTCCTGCTGAGTGGCAAAGAGTGGGTCCAGACGAGCAACCTCGGAGCCCTGGATGTCCTTGAGGTTGTCCAGTGCCTCCATGACCTGCGTAAAGGTGATTGGTCGGTCGGACTCGCCCGCCAGAGCAGCGCCCGTTGCAACAAAGAGGTGGGCGTTCTTTGGCAAGACGATGTGCTCGTCGTCCAGGTTAAGCGTGATGTAGAAGCGACGGCGCAGCTCAGAGAGGTACTGCAGCGGGCCGCCGAGAAACGCGACGTAGCCGCGGATAGGGTGACCACAGGCCAGGCCAGAAACGGTCTGGTTTGCAACAGCTTGGAAGATGGAAGCAGCGATGTCGGCAGGAGCAGCACCCTCGTTGAGCAGAGGCTGAACGTCAGACTTAGCAAAAACACCGCAGCGGGATGCAATTGGGTAGATCTGCTTGACGTCTTTTGCCAGCTCATTGAGGCCAGTTGCGTCGGTCTTGAGAAGAGACGCCATCTGGTCGATGAACGCACCGGTACCACCTGCGCAGGTACCATTCATGCGCTGCTCAATACCGTTGTCAAAGTAGATGATCTTTGCGTCCTCGCCGCCCAGCTCAATGGCAACGTCGGTCTGAGGGATCAGCGTCTCAACGGCGCGCTTGGAAGCGATAACCTCCTGGACAAACTCCAGGTCAAGCCATTGCGCCAAGAGCATTCCGCCGGAACCGGTGATTGCGGCGTACATAGGTGTCTCGCCAATGTGCTTCTGAGCTTTGACGAACAAGGAGCGCGCGGTTGCGCGAACGTCGGTGTGGTGACGCTCGTAGTTTGCGTAAACCAACGTGCCGTCCTCGTCGATGACGGACAGCTTTACGGTTGTGGAACCAACGTCGATGCCCAGCATAAGGTGGGCCTGAGACAGGTCAAGTGGGACGTTTGGTGCCAGCTCGGCACCATTCTCTACCAGCTCAAACTTTGGACTAATCATTGTTTTCCTCTCCGAGAACAAGAGTTGCAAGCGCAAATCGTGGAACGTCTAGCTTGATTGGCTTGCCGTACAGATCGCCAGGTGCAACAAACATGAGGCCGGTCATAAGGCCTGCCATCTGCTCGTCGCTCTCGCGCATGCCGCCGATTAACCAGCGGATAAGGACGCCGACCTCGGCAGAAATTGCAAAGGTCAGATAGTAGTCAAAGAAGGGGCCAAGTGCGCGCGGATCAAGGTCGTGAAGGGCGCGCTGGGCGATAACCTCGTATACCAGGTGCTTTAGTTTATCTTGGAACGCAGGGTCTCCACCGTTGCCCAGCAAGGGACGCAGGTAGAAGCCGTGTTTGCGAATGCTGCGAAGCATCTCCGTTGCGCCGGGACATGGCTTGTAGGAGTCAATGGCCTCTCTGAGCTCAATAAGGTTGACGCGAGCAAGCTGCTCAACAGCAGGTCGCAGCTCAGCAAGCGCTTCCTTCTCAATGTGAAGCACCAGGTCAGGGATGTCTTTGTAGTGGGAATAAAAGGTTCGACGCGTGAGGCCAGCGCGCTCCGTTACGCCCGTGACGGTCACAGAGGTAAGGTCGCCGGTTGCGTCTATCTCTTCTGCCAGGGCTTTTCTAAGCGCCGCGCGCGTTCTTGCGGTGCGTCGATCAAGCTTACAAGCTGACAAAACAGCAGGTGCAGACAATGTTTGCGTCATACGTTCTGAAGCCTCTCCTGGTTGCAGGTACGCGAGCGCGCATCGGGTGCGCTGAGGGTGCTAGCGCGCGTGAGCGGCGCGGGTGGCGCGACAGCACAACAACACCGTAGCACCCAACTTATTGCACATACTGAGTATTATTACACACTCTGTGCAATAACTGCAACCGCGAGAAGGCCGATTTTCTCGCCAAGTCTGCTCTGCCGATTAAGTTTTCTATCTTGGCCTGCTAGCGCGCCTGATTCAGGCGCGCCTGATTTCTGCAAAGAATCTGTAACTTTTGCCTGAAAGCATAAAAGAATCGGTGGATTTTGCCTGATTTCATCAAAGAATCTGTGTCCTAGACACAGATTCTTTGCACTTTTCAGGCGGACTTTGAAGCGTGTCCGAGTTCGCCCTTTCAAGGAGCCTGATTCTCTCGCCATGTCTGAGTGATTTGCCGGAAAAGCGCACCAAGTCTGAGCTATTTGCCGGTTTTTCTCGCCATGTCTGAGTAAATTTACTCAGACTTGATGCCCTTTTCAGGCTCGAAGACCGCAAAGTTTTTGCATCCGTACTCGCAGCCGCGCATCTGGCGAGAAACCCCGTGCACTCGCAGCAGCGCTTCGCGCGTCCAACCTGTAAGTTTGTCCGCACACGACGCTATCGCCGTACAAAAAACCGGTGCTCACCTGCGTGAACACCGGTCTAACCTGCATGTTATGTGGAGCTTGGAGCTCACGCGCCCTTCACCTGCATGTTATGTGGAGCTCGGACCCGCACGCCCCGCACCCGCGCGCCGCGGCCGCTACCTGCGCTTACGCGAAGCGCTCGACGCCGTCCTTGGAGACGCGTGCGAAGAACAGCGGCTCCAGCTCGGGAGCGCTCTCGCCAAAGACCAGAGCCTCGCGGAAAATGCGCTCGCCCTCATCAAGACGGCTTTCATCGCCGGTCAGAAGCGTTGCAATGACATCGCCCTTCTCGACATAATCGCCGGTCTTGCGCTCAAGGATAATGCCAGCTGCTGGGTCAATTGGATCGCCCTTCTTCTCGCGACCGGCGCCCAGAGCAACGGAGGAAATACCCACCAGCTCAGCGTTCATGGAAGTGATATATCCGCTGGTCTCAGCCACAATATCGCGACGGAATGGCGCAGCTTCAAACTTGGTGGTGTCAAAGATGACCTCGTCGGTGCCGCCTTGAGCCTTAACCATCTGGGCCAGCTTAGCCAGGCCTTCGCCGTTTGCAATCTGCTGGCGAGCCAGCTTGCGGCAGTCCTCAACGCTCCCCTTACCTGCGAGGTTAAGCATATTTGCGGCAAGTTCAACGCAGACATCGGTCAGATCCTCAGGACCCTCACCCTTAAGCGTGGCCACTGCCTCGATGACCTCGAGGGAGTTGCCTACGTTTTTGCCCAGAGGACGGTCCATACCAGTAATCAGCGCTGCGGTGGTACGGCCGACGTGCTCGCCGATGGAAACCATGGCATCTGCCAGCTCAATTGCGGAGTCAACGTCCTTCATGAAGGCGCCGGAACCACACTTAACGTCCAGCAAAATGCAGTCGGAGCCAGAAGCAATCTTCTTGCTCATGATGCTCGATGCAATCAGAGGCACCGAATCAACGGTTGCGGTAACATCGCGCAGCGCGTACAGCTTTTTGTCGGCTGGAACAAGATTGCCCGTCTGACCAGCAACGGCAACGCCAATCTCGGAAACCTGCTTGAAGAAATCTGGCTCAGAAATCTCAATGGAAAGTCCTGGAATTGCCTCAAGTTTGTCCAGCGTACCGCCCGTGTGGCCCAGGCCACGGCCGCTCATCTTGGCAACCTTTACGCCTAAAGACGCAACAAGCGGGCCAACAACCAGCGTGGTCTTATCGCCAACACCGCCGGTAGAGTGCTTGTCAACCTTGATACCAGGGATTGCCGAGAGGTCCATCATGTCGCCGGACTCAGCCATTGCCATGGTCAGGTGGGCCGTCTCGTGCGCGGTCATACCCTTGTAGAAGATGGCCATCGCCAGCGCAGAGGCCTGATAATCGGGAATATCCCCAGCTACATAGCCCGAGACAAAGTAATCAATCTCGGCGTCGGTAAGCTCGCCACCGTCGCGTTTCTTTTCAATCACGTCGTACATGCGCATAGTTGAACCTCTTTTCGCTGTTCGCGTTCGTTGCCGTTCGCGGCACCGTCAGGCGCGTCCGTTGCCGGCGCGCTAACTCTCTAGTAAAAGAGCCGGTAGCGAGAAACTCTACCGGCTCGCAATTTCATGTAACCTACCAGGTTATCTGCACCCGAAAGCGCAGGTGGCTTGATGCCGCAGCTTACTGGTCGCCTCCACCGTGCTCGCTGCACCCGCAGCTACAACCGTGGTCGCCCGCGCCGTGCTCGTGGCCACCGTCGGCGCCTTTCACGGCGTCGTCGCACGATGCACCGGCAGGGCTGGACTCACCCAGATCCTCGGGACCAAATCCCATAGGCAAGATGTCCTGGAGCAGATACTCGCGAGGAGCTGCGTCTGCCTTGCCCAGCACAATGCGGAACGTTGTAGGATCGCACCACTCACGAATCACCTGCCTGCATACACCACAAGGAGTGCACCAAGCTGTTGGAGCTTCTCCCTCAGGACCGCCCACAACCGCAATGGCCACAAAATCCCTGCGACCCTCAAACACTGCGCGGAAAAACGCGGTACGCTCGGCGCAGTTAGAAGGCGTATACGCAGCGTTTTCTAGGTTGGCGCCGCCGTACACCGTGCCGTCGGAGCACAAAAGTGCAGCTCCAACAGCATAGTGAGAGTACGGTACATAGGCATGGTTACGCGCCTCAATAGCAAGCTGAACAAGAGCCTCGTTAGAAACGTGGCAAGAACCCTCTACCCCGGCCATTATGCACGACTTCCCTTGATGTATGGCACGCCGTCTGCCTTAGGCGCAACGGACTTACCAACAAAGAGGACCAGCGTAATGATGGTGATGAAGTAAGGAAGCATTGCAATAATCTGACTTGGGATTGGAGTTGCGCCGCCGCCAAGAAGAATTGCCAGTGCCTGAGTAAAGCCAAAGAGCAGGCAAGCTGCATAGGTATTCAGAGGCTTCCACTTACCAAAGATAACCGCTGCCAGTGCAATAAAGCCCTGACCAGAAATAGCGGTCTGAGTAAACTGAGAAATAATTGCCAGCGTTACAGAAGCGCCACCAAATCCTGCAAGAACACCAGAAACAATAACGCAGAGGTAGCGAGTCTTACGAACGCTAATGCCCAGCGTCTCGGATGCGTGTGGATGCTCGCCAACGGAGCGAATACGCAAGCCCCACTTGGTACGGTAAAGCACAAACCAGACGAGAAGGGCGGTCAAAAGTGCAAGTACCACGGTAATGTCTACGTTCAAGCTGGAATAAGGTGTGTCGTTAAAGGCACCCTCACCAAAGAGCTTTGGGAGCTTGGTGACTGCTGGAGACATTGCAGCGCCATCAAACAAAAGACGGCAGGCAAACAGAGCAATGCCAGGTGCCAGCAGGTTAATTGCAACACCAGAAACTGTCTGGTCAGCGTTAAACGTAATAGATGCCATGGCGTGCAAAAGCGCAATAAGACCGCCTGCAATACCTGCACAAAGGAAGCCAATCCAAGGGTTTCCGGTGAGGTAGCTGCCCGCAACGCCTGCAAAGGCGCCAACGCCCATCATGCCCTCAATACCAATGTTGACAACACCGGAGCGCTCGGAGACAACGCCGCCCAGAGCACCAAAAATAAGAGGCGTCGAGTACATGAGAGTGACGGAAACAAGAAGAATCAGGTTAGTGAGCATTGTTTGCCTCCTCCTGAGAAGGGTCGGACGCATCACTCACTTGAGCAGCAAGCTTTGCCTCTTCTTCCTTAGCCTTCTGGGCACGCTTGTGATCAAGACGGTCGGCAAGCATTGGAATAACGCCACCCAGAGCCATAAAGAACACGATGGTACCAATAACAATGTTGATAATCTCGGAAGGTGCACCAACCGTCTGCTGAACAGTCTGGCCACCATACAAAAGACCAGCGAACAGGAAGGATGCAGGAATACATGCCACAGGATTGCAGTTGGCGATAAACGCAACGGACAAACCGTTAAAGCCGTTGTTCTCAAATGCTGCCAGCGTTGCGATACTGTGAGGAGCAATGCCAGTAATAGTCAGAGCACCTGCAAGTCCGCAGAGTGCACCAGAAATAGCCATGCAAAGCGTAAGGTTTTTCTTAACGTTGATGCCGGTAAACTGTGCAGCGTCGCGGTTAAAACCAACAGCGCGCATCTCATAACCAACCTTGGTACGTATAAGCAGCCAGCCAATAAAGATAGCTGCGATAATAGCAACAACAATACCAATGTTTACATCGGTACGCATAATAGCGTCGCCAATAACAGGAATATTGCGAATTGCCTCAGCACCGTCCTCGGAATTCTTCATGCCATAGAACAGTGTGGTGTAGCCAGACTCGTTAATAGAGTACGAAGAAGTTGAGTTTGGCTGGTGGAACTGTGGAAGAGAAACCACAAAGTTGCAGAGGTAAAGGCTGATCCAGTTAAACATAATGCTGGTAATAACCTCGTTGATGCCAAACTGAGCCTTAAGCCATCCAATAATGGCACCAATACCTGCGCCACCTGCGGTACCAACCAAAACAACTACAGGAATCTGCAGCACAGGTGGAAGGTCCAGGCTATAGCCAACAATAACGGCGAGGATAGTACCTACGATGTACTGACCCTCAGCGCCAATGTTAAAGAGGCCGACGCGGAATGCAAAAGCAACAGCAATACCCGTAAAGAGCAAAGGTGTTGCCTTAATAATGACGTTAGAAATGTATTTTGGCTTACCTACCATGCCGCCAATAAGAGCCTCAAACGAGCTGATAGGGTCATATCCTGCAACAACCAAAATAATAGAAGCAACCAACAGGCCAACAAAAATAGCAACAATTGCTGACGTAATTGGTTTTCTCATTATCTTTGTAAGCGTACTCACTCGGCGTCACCTCCTGCCATCAGCAGGCCAGCCTGCTCTTCAGTGATAGTACCTTGGTCAAACTCGCCAACATTCTTGCCGGCGTAAATAATTGCCATCTTATCGGCAACGTCCATAATCTCGTCCAGCTCAAAGGAAATCAGCAAAATTGCTGCTCCACGGTCCCTCTCGCGAATAAGCGCCTTGTGAACAAACTCAATAGCACCAACGTCAAGACCACGAGTTGGCTGGATGGCAATGAGGACGTCTGGGTTGGAAGAGACCTCACGGGCAATAATAACTTTCTGCTGGTTACCACCGGAAAGTCCCACTGCCTGATGATCTGCGCACTCTGCAGGACGAATATCAAACTCGTCAATCAGCTTCTGAGAGAATTCTTTAATCTTTGCCAGGTCAAGTGCAATGCCCTTACCAAAGGTCTCCTCGTTGTGGCGCTCAAGCACCATGTTCTCGGCAACCGTAAAGGGCAGAACCAGACCCCAACGGTGACGGTCTGAAGGAATAGTGGCAACTGCGTGGTCAATGACCGTTTTAGGGGTTGTGCCCTGAATCTCTTCACCTTTAACGGTAATGGTGCCCGACTCAGGTTTGACCAGTGCGTCTATGGCATCGGCAAGTTCTTTCTGGCCGTTGCCGTCAATACCTGCAAGACCAACAATCTCACCGGCACGAATATCCAAATTAAAGCCGTTTACCTGCTCAATGCCGCGCTCGTCCTTGACGTGGAGATCCTTAATAGAGAGAACAACCTCCCCAGGAGTTGCTGGCTTCTTTTCTACATGCAGGTTAACGTTTCTACCCACCATAAGTGTTGCAAGCTCGGTCTCGGATGTCTTGGAGACATCAACGGTGCTCATGTACTTGCCGCGACGAATAATAGTGCACTCGTCAGCAGAAGACATAATCTCTTTAAGCTTGTGAGTAATAACAATGATGGTTTTACCTTTGCTTACCAGGTCATGCATGATCTGAATAAGCTTCTCAATTTCCTGCGGCGTAAGAACTGCCGTAGGCTCATCAAGAATCAGCGTATCTGCGCCGCGATACAGGGCCTTCAAAATCTCAACACGCTGCTGCATACCAACAGAAATGTCTTCAATCTTGGCGTCAGGGTCTACGTCAAAGCCGTATTCCTCAACAATCTCCAGGACCTTCTCGCGAGCTCGCTTTGGATCAAGGACGCCACCAGCCTTGGTGACCTCGTTGCCCAAAACAATATTTTCTGTAACAGTAAAGTTCTCGACCAACATAAAGTGCTGGTGAACCATACCAATACCGTGAGCGATAGCATCGGTTGGGCCAGATATGGATACACGCTCTCCGTTGAGGTAAACCTCGCCCTCATCAGCAGAATACAGGCCATACAGTACGTTCATAAGCGTACTTTTACCTGCGCCGTTCTCTCCTAAAATGGCGTGGACAGTTTGCTTGCGCACGTTAAGGTCTACGGCGTCAAGAGCTTTAAACGATCCAAAAACTTTGGTAATGCCATGCATCTGAACAGCGTAATCCGAACTGACTTCCACGAGCCACCTCCTTTACACACTTGCGAGAGGTGAGGAGTGCCAAAGAGCACCCCTCACCAGCAAATCCAAACTCATCAACCTCTTGGGCCTGTCAGACGGCAAAACCATCTAGCGAGAAACCCTAAGGCTTAGAAACTAAGTCAGAGCTTAGCTCAAAGACTTGACGTACTTGTCCAGGTCGTCCTTGCTTGCAGGAGGAACAACGGAGCCAGCCTTGATCTTGTCGAGAAGGTCAGTAGCTGCCTTGTAGGTGTCCTCACCCATGAGGTGGTGATCCTCAGCAATTCCGACAGCGTCCTCGGAAGCGCCCAGGGAAACAGTAGTGCCACCCTTCTGGCCGTCCTTCAGGATCTTCTCGGAAATCTCAACGATAGCAACGTTAACGCGCTTAAGAGCGGAGGTCAGAACGTTCTCTGGAGCAAGATATGCCTGGTCACGGTCAACGCCGATAGCAAGCTTATTTGCGTCCTTAGCTGCCTCAATAACGCCGGTTCCTACGCCGCCTGCAGCGTGGAAGACAACGTCGCAGCCATCGGAGTACATGGAGTTAGCAATAGCCTTACCCTTTGCAGCATCGGAGAAGGACTCTGCGTACTGTGCAGAAACCTCAACGTTGGTGCCCTTTTCCTTGTTTGCATAAGCAACGCCGCCGCGGTAACCATACTCAAACTGGTCGATAAGTGCGGAAGAAATGCCGCCAACAAAGCCAACCTTGCCAGTCTTTGTGGTGCGAGCAGCAATGTAGCCAACAACAAAGGAAGGCTCCTGAGCACGGAACATAACGCCGGTGAAGTTGGAAACCTGAGACTCGTTGCCGTTGTCAATGATGGCAAACTGGGTGTTTGGATTGTCCTTAGCAGCCTTAAGGGTTGCGTCTGCCATAGCAAAGCCAACGCCCCAAACAAGGTCGGACTCTGCGTCAACAGCCTTATCAAGGTTGGTTGCGTAATCGGAATCCTGCTTGGACTCAAGGTAGCTGACATCCCAGCCGTTCTTGTCCTTAAGCTCGGTCATGCCCTCCCAAGCGGACTGGTTAAAGGACTGGTCGTTAACACCACCAGTATCGGTAACCATGGTGAGCTTCTTTTTCTTCTCACCTGATGCCTTCTGGCCGCCGTCGTCCTTCTTGGGGTTGTTGCAGCCTGCAAGACCTGCAAGTGCTGCAAATGCGCCAGCGCCGGTTGCGCCGGTCACAAAACTACGACGAGAAACGTTCTTGTTCATTCCGTGCTCTCCTTACCTCATGTGGCGGGAACGTCCAGCTTGTACGCTGGATCTTTATGAGAAGTTGACCAAACTCCCCTAACTTAAGCGGAAAATCCGCATGGTTCCAAAACAAACAGCAATAGAAAACTGCTGATCTGCAATGCTTTACGCAACAAGTGCCTTAAGCAACAACAGAAAGAGCAACCTCCATCATCTGCGTGAAACTAGTCTGACGCTCTTCAGCAGTAAGTGCTTCTCCTGTAAGAGGCAAATCAGAGATAGTTAGCAGCGTAAGCGCATGCTTATGAGCGTACATGGCGTTGAGATACAGGGCTGCCGACTCCATCTCAACGGCAAGAACATCCATG
>CAUVJF010000014.1:0-25997 GCA_963552125.1 uncultured Atopobium sp. | reverse complement strand
GGCCTAAAAGCCGACGCTAACACGCTGCAGAATCATAATCACCTGCATATGAACTGCCTCCCATTTCTTAGGTCCAAGAAATGGGAGGCAGTTCACGACTGGCGAGAAGGACCTTTTACTTTTGGATGTGCCTTTGGGTTCACTAGGACATCTCTTGAGGTAAAACAATGGTAAAGCGTGTGCCTACACCTTCGCGTGAAAGCACCTCAATAGAGCCGTCATGATTATCGACAATCCATTTAGCAATGGATAAGCCAAGTCCAGAACCCTCGTTGCTTTCAATACGAGCGTTGTCGGCTCTCCAGAATCTCTCAAAAATATGAGCAGCTGCTGCCTCGGACATACCCATGCCTTCATCTTCGATTGAAACTTGAACGGTTTTCTCGTCATACGCGACATTAAAAGAAATGGTGGTCTGAGCAGCAGAATATCGAGCAGCATTTTGCACGATGATACGGATAGACTGCTTAATCATTGCGGTATCAGCAAGCACCTGATAGCAATCGTCTGTTTGTGTACTCTGATCAAATTTCAGCACATACTGATGATCTGGATCAATCATCTCCGACTCTTCACAGACCTCAGAAGTTATCCGTGCAAGATTGAGCTTAGTCTTTGTGAGGGTGTTTCTTCCTGCGTCTCCGCGTGCTAAGAAGAGGAGCTGCTCAACAAGGTCATGCATGTGTTCGCTCTCGGATTTGAGTGCAGCGATAGACTCATCTAGTACAGCCTCGTCTGTCTTACCCCATCGGTCAAGCATGTCAGTATAGCCTCGAATAACTGCTATAGGTGTGCGAAGTTCGTGGCTGGCATCGTTGACAAAGCGCATCTGTTGCAATTTTGCTTCTTGCATGCGTTGAAGCAGTTTATTCAGGGCAATCTCAATACTTGCCAGGTCTTGGTCGCCCGTTTGAATCTTTGGCGCGTTGATATTGGCTTCTTCAATTGCCTGTTCAAGACTCCTAATTTTCTCACTTTTGACCAGGACGTCATTTGTTGTAGCTTCGGTAGAAAGAACATCACTATTTACTAGTTGGTCGGCTTTAAGTGCAAGTGTATTGAGGGGCTGAAGAGCTCTTCTGACGCGCCGCATATCACCGAAGAATGACAACAGATCAATGATTTCCCAGATAAGAATTGCAATATACATGGGCCAGAAGCGTGCTAACTCTTCGCCTAAATCAAATATTTTTGCGCCAAAAGTAGGGCCATGAACAATGTATTTTATGCTTGAGAGTCCGTGTAAGAAAGTGAATCCAGTAAGAGAAATAGAGTGAGACTCAGTAGGGAAAAAACCTAGGTAAAAAGTACCTTGCGGAACATGCTGGTTATACATATAAATAAAAATCAGAGCAATAGTTACCAGTAAAAAGAGATCAAAGCCGACGTAATTCATCAGCTTCCGCCACCAAAATCCCCAGGTAATTACTCCAGCTGTCGACGAATCAGAGGGAGTAAAGAAAGGCTTTTTATGCTCTTGTATGGTGGACTGGTTATGCTTCTCTGATGACATATCCGACTCCACGAACGGTAGTAATTAGCTTGATGTTGTAACGATCATCAATTTTTGCACGTAGATGAGCAATATGAACATCTACGTTGTTTGTTTCTCCAGCAAACTCATATCCTAGGGCTTCAGATGCAATACGCTCACGGCTCATAACAACACCAGCGTGTTCCATAAGCATACGGAGGACTTCAAATTCCTTAGTAGTAAGTTCGATTGAATCGTTCTTGACACAGACTTCTCTACGATCAACATCAAGCGAGACACCTTTAAGCGTAAAAGTGTTAGCAGCCGCTGCTTGTGGAACTACTTGAGAGTTTGTGTTATCTGCCTCGTGGTGTTTGAGTGCCACGCGAATGCGGGCGAGAAGTTCCTCTATCGCAAAAGGTTTGGTGAGGTAGTCATCTGCTCCCGCATCCAGACCAGCTACTTTATCCATAACCGAATCACGAGCAGTAAGCATGATAGTAGGCGTGTTTTTCTCGCGACGAATCCTTCTAAGAACTTCTAGACCGTTAAGCTGGGGGAGAAGTACATCAAGCAAGATAAGGTCGTAGTCATTTGACAGTGCTTTTTCAGCACCGGTTCTTCCGTCAAGAGCTTTGTCTACTTCATAGCCCTCATGTTTAAGCTCGAGTTCTACAAAGCGTGCAATTTTTTCTTCATCTTCAACGATAAGAACCTTAATCATTTTCTCGCCTAAATATCGAAGTTTTCTATTTTAGGTTTGGAACCAATTTCATTTTATTTTTTGTCGATAACATCTTTTTTGATGGAACCCGCTGCATCTGCAGCCTTATCCATTGCCTCATTTACATCAACAACAATAGGATAAGCTCCCTGAATGTGATAACGCATCTCAAAGAACAAGCCAATGATGAGCAGCCAGAATGTAGCACCCCAGAGGAATAGACCAACAATTGGAATAATTACTGGCATGGCCATGAACTGCTCACCGCGACGAGTAACAATAAATTTTGTCTCTACGCTTTTATTAAACAGCTCCTTGCACTTTTCCCAAAGAGAAGACATATTCTCTGAGAAATCAGACTTCTTGCTTGATTCTTGGTAGGCAATTTGAGCTGCTTCCATTTCTGGAGAAACGTCTGACTGTGCAGCTGACTCAGTAGTATAGTTTGCAGTCTGCTTAGTGGACTTGCCCTGCTTCTCGAGCCAAATAATTGCATCAAGAACATTGTCATCACAAGCGTCAAGTGCTGCCTTTGCGTCCTCGTAGCTTACGCCGCACTTCTCGCGAATTACTTCAACCTTTTCTAGCTTTTCCATGATCAGCTTCCTTTCGAGATGTTAAAGACGCCTCTCGTCTTCGTGATACATGGTCTCTTATAAAGATTAACCAATTATTGAGACTAGATTAAGCTTTCATAAGTATTTTAATGGGATTGTTTACACGTCTCAATTACAGGCAGCGTGCTTACCACTTACCGATTACTTATAAAACTAGCTTGTTTTAGCTATTCAGCAGTTTAAAATTAGTAAATAGTTATATATAGCTAACTTATGGCAGTTGAAGCCTTGCTTTCTCTGTCAAAGCCAGCCTGAATAACAGACACTACATTGTGAGTTTGTGGCAGGAGGCGGTGTGGGTATGGCAAATCGTCAGAACCAAAGTGTTCAAGTTACTGAGTGCAACCAAAATACAAAACAGGATCCTCAGCAATCTGAAGTAAATCCTGTTGCAGTATTGCTCGAATGGTCAGACAGAAAAAGTATGTACGCGCTCTCTGTCATCCTTGCCATTATTGGTGTTTTGGGAGGAATGGTTCCCTATGTTGCTGCGGGCAACATGGTGGTTGGTATCTTTAATGGAGTTCAAGAATGGCCGTTTTACCTGTATTGGGGACTTATAGCGGGTCTTAGCTATTTAGTAAAAATAGTTTTTCACCATCTTTCAACTATCGTTTCTCATAAGGCAACGTTTGCGACAATTGCAAACATGCGCACCCGAGTGGCAAAGAAGCTGACAACTATCCCCATGGGATATGTGCTTGATACGCCATCCGGCTCTCTCAAACGCTTGTTAGTCGAGAAGATCGATAGTATTGAAACCACACTTGCTCATGCAGTTCCTGAGCTCACTTCAAACCTTACAGCTGCTTTTGCGGTTTTTGTGTACCTCATTGTTTTAGACTGGCGTCTTGCTCTTGCTGCTCTACTCACTATTATTGTGGGACTTGCTTGTTTATCAGGCATGATGAAGGACTATGAGTATTGGTATCAGAATACTATCGTAACTGGTAAAGAGATGAATAATGCCTCTGTTGAGTACGTTTCAGGAATTGAGGTAATTAAGGCTTTTGGACAGTCCGCAAGTTCTTATGATAAGTTCTCAAAAGCTGTTTATGCCTCTGCCCATGCTTTTATTGATTGGATGAGCCACTGCCAAATCTGGCAGGATGCCATGCTGTCAATTGCTCCCGCAACGTTAGTAACGGTATTGCCTCTTGGATGCTTATTTGTGCTTCAGGGATCTCTTTCTCCTTCTACGTTTGTTATGTGTGCCGTGCTTTCTTTAGGTATTTTTCAGCCGCTCTTTGAAGCAATGAGCTTTATGGATTCTCTTGCGCAGGTAGGTTCTGTTGTCAAAGAAATCTCTGAGGTATTGAACTACCCAGATCAGATGAGAGCCACGGCTCCCTGCACACTTGAAGGGACTGAAATTAAGTTAAGCGATGTTCGTTTCTCGTATGGAAGTAATGAAGTAATCCATGGGATTACTTTAGATATTGAGCCAGGACAAGTTACGGCACTTGTTGGTCCAAGTGGATCAGGTAAGTCTACTGTTGCGCGGCTTATCGCAGGTTTCTGGGATCCAAATGAAGGGTCTGTTTCTATTGGAGGACAAGATATTCGCTCCTGCGCTCCATCTCAACTCGCGGACCTTGTAGCTTACGTTGATCAAGATAGTTACCTTTTTGATGAGACCATTATGGAAAACATCAGGATGGGCAAAAAAGACGCTACTGATGAAGAGGTAATTGCTTGCGCAAAAGCTTCTGGCTGCCATAACTTTATCCAATCGCTTCCTCATGGCTATCAAACGGTTGTAGGAGGCTCGGGAGGTCACCTTTCTGGTGGCGAGCGTCAGCGCGTGGCAATTGCTCGAGCTATGCTCAAAAATGCGCCTATTATCATGCTCGACGAAGCAACAGCCTACGCGGATCCAGAATCAGAAGCAGAGGTTGAATCTGCAGTTGCAAAGCTGGTGGCTGGTAAAACGCTGGTGGTTATCGCGCACCGCCTTTCTACTGTACAAAATGCCGACAAAATTGTTGTTGTTAATGATGGCTCCATTGAAGCTGAGGGTACTCACGAGCAGCTTATGGAGACATGTCCGCTCTATGCAACCATGTATCGCGCTCATATTGGCGCACTTGATGAGGCTTAAGGAGGGGAGTAGCAATGTTATCTGTCTTAAAAATGTACTTTCAGTTTGGAAGTTCTTATCGCCAGAAACTCCATAAGGGCCTGTTCTTTACCGTTCTTGGCTGTCTCTTTGAAGGCGTACAAATAACGGCGCTTTGGATTGTTTTTACTGCTCTTACTACGGATACACTCTCAACTCAGACGATAGTTTCTGCGCTGGGAGTTATGCTTCTAAGCATTATAGGAGCGTTCATTTGCGCTCATTTTAAGAGTGAGAATTTCTGTGATGCTAATTTTAGTATGGCTGGTACCAAGCGCGCGGAAATAGGAGACACACTGCGCCGCCTTCCTATGGGTTATTTTAACGAGAATAGCCTGGGAGAAGTAACAGCTGTTATGACCAATCAACTGGATGTAATGCAAAGTCTTGGTGGCCTACTGTATATGATGGTTGTTGGAGGATTAGCTTTAACCGCAATTATTGTTGCGTTCTTGTTTGTGTTTTGTTGGCAACTAGGACTTATAACTGCGGCTACATTTGTTCTTTTCTGCATTACTATGGAGCTGCTCCAGGCCTACGTGCGCAATGTATCAGATAAGTATGTAGCTGCTAATACCACCTTAATCAGCGCTGTTCTTGAATATGTCCGCGGCATCAGTGTAGTAAGGGCGTTTTCTCTTATTGATGATGCTGAAGGAAAATATGCCAAGGCAGTTGGCGATTGTCGCGTTCAAGCGCTTAACCTCGAGCTTAAGGCTCTTCATTTCTCAGTTTTGCAAATGGTCATCTCCAAGGCTACCAGTATTATCATGTGTCTGGTATCAGTTGGTTTATGGCTCTCTGGAACACTTGATACAGCTGCGTGTTTAACCGTAGTAGTGATGTCATTTATGTTGTTTAGTCGTCTAGAATCTGCTGGTCGTTTCTCAACTATTCTGCGCAATCTTGAAATTGCAATGGAGCAAACAAACGCTATTCTCGCCACCCCCGCAATGGAGGAGGGAGAAGGTCTTGAGAAAACAGCATCCTGCGATATTGAGCTTTCTCATGTTTCGTTTGGCTACGATGACCGGCAAATTCTTGAGGATGTTAGTCTTTCTATTCCCGCAGGAACCTCTTGTGCCATTGTGGGCCCAAGTGGTTCGGGCAAAACAACGCTTGTCCGCCTTATTGAGCGTTTTTGGGATGTAAATGCAGGTCAAGTGACACTTGGTGGACGCGATGTGCGCGACTACAAAGTTGATGCACTCCTGCAAAATTTCTCTACCGTTTTTCAGGGAGTATTCCTTTTTGATGACACCATTGAGAACAACATCAAGTTTGGTAATCCAAGTGCAACTCATGAGCAAGTAGTTGACGCAGCTAAGCGTGCTTGTTGTGAGGAGTTTATTGAGGCATTACCTAATGGCTACGAGACACGTTTAGGTGAAGGCGGTTCAATGCTCTCTGGTGGCGAGCGTCAGCGTCTCTCTATTGCGCGAGCCATTCTTAAAGATGCGCCAATCGTAGTGCTTGATGAGGCTACGGCTAATGTTGATCCAGAAAATGAGCTTGAACTCCAGCGTGCAATTGCTGAGCTTACAAAGTCTAAGACTGTCATCATGATTGCACATCGTTTAAAAACGGTGCGAAATGCAAATCAGATACTTGTCCTGGATAAGGGGCGCATTGTTCAGCGAGGAACTCATGAATCTCTCATGAAAGAAGGCGGCATCTACGCTGATTTTGTTAACATGCGCGAGAAAACCGTCGGCTGGAAAATTGCTTAACTACTGGTAAGACGTTAAAAATATCTCACGTAAAAAATATGCACCCAAGCAGCGCTTGGGTGCATATAACGTTAAAGCTGAAATGCGGTTTACTGAACCTGGCAAATCATAGCAACATTAGTTGAAGTGGTGTAGTCACCAAGACGTGGGCTGGTATGAGGATCGCCAGCAGTCAGAACAACAATATCGCCAGTCTCTACAACGCCAACCTCTTTTGCAACGTTCAGAGCGTTGTACATGGTGTTAGAAAGTGTGCCCTGCTCAGAGGTCTTGAATGCATAGACGCCCCAATAGAAGCAAGTGCGACGAACTGCCTCATCAGATGGAGACATTGCATACAGAGGACGCTTTGGACGGAAGTTAGAAACAAGGCGAGCGGTACGGCCAGAGTGTGTTGGGCAGATGATGCACTTAGCGTCAACACGGATTGCCATATCAACTGCAGCAAAGCCAGTAGCGCCGTTGACGTTCTTAAGACCCTCACGCTGGTGATAGACATCCTTGACTGGCAGGTACTTCTCGGTTTCCTTGCAGATGGAAGCCATAGTCTTTACTGCCTCAACAGGGTACTTACCAGCTGCGGACTCACCAGAAAGCATGACGCAGTCAGTGCCGTCATAGATTGCGTTAGCAACGTCGGTAACCTCTGCACGGGTTGGGCGAGGGTTACGAATCATAGAGTCAAGCATCTGAGTTGCGGTGATGACAGGCTTGTAAGCATCGTTGCACTTCTTGATGACAGTCTTCTGGATGTGAGGAACCTCAGCTGCAGGAACCTCAACGCCAAGGTCACCACGGGCAACCATGATGCCGTTAGAAGCTGCAAGAATCTCATCGAAGTTCTTCACGCCAAGAGCTGACTCAATCTTAGGGAAGATCTGTACGTTAGGAGTACCCATCTCACGGCAGATGTTACGAATCTCCTCAACTGCAGCGCCGTCACGGATGAAGGAAGCAGCAATTGCGTCAATACCAAGCTCGCAACCAAACATGATGTCTGCGCGGTCCTGCTCAGTGACGGAAGGAAGGCCAATGTTGACGTTTGGAACGTTTACGCCCTTCTTCTCGCCAAGCTCACCACCGTTGGTGATCTTGCAGTACATGTCAGTGCCCTCAACGTGATCAACCTCAAGACCAATGAGACCGTCATCAATAAGGATGATAGAACCCTTCTGGACCTCTTTTGGAAGATTCTTGTAGTCAAGTGAGAAGCGCTGAGCGTTGCCGATAACGTCATCATCAGTGGTGACAATAACGGAATCGCCAGTAGTAAGGGTGACCTTTTTACCATCCTCGAGAAGACCGGTGCGAACCTCAGGACCCTTGGTATCAAGCATGATAGCAATAGGAATGCCAAGCTCATCAGAGATGGAGCGGACGCGACCAATCATAGTGCGGTGATACTCATGGCTACCGTGCGAGAAGTTAAAACGAGCAACGTTCATACCAGCCAAGATGAGTTCACGAAGGACCTCATCACTTTCTGTAGCAGGACCCATAGTACATACAATCTTGGTCTTTTTGCGAGCCATATCTCTCCTTTTCATAGGAATTGAAATCACATTCGGTTATCAATAGTAATCGTTTTCAGAGCGTTTGTTTCTCTGGTTCTTAGCAAACCACACTTTTATCAATGTAATCAGTGCCCTCAGCAAAAGCAGATGCATTATCAAGCGTAACTTGTGCAATCTGAGAGAGCGCTTCATGCGTAAAGAATGCCTGGTGACTGGTCATAACTACGTTAGGGAAGGAGCAAAGCGTAGAAGTAACTGAGTCAAAGACCTCAGCACCGCGATCCTTATAGACGTTTGGATTTTCTTCTTCATAAACATCAAGGCCACAAGCACCAATCTTGCCAGAAAGAATGCCGCGAATGAGGGCATTGGTGTCGATAAGTCCACCACGACCAGTATTAACGAGGATGACACCATCTTTCATCTTTCCGATGGTCTTATCGTTAATCATGTGGTAGCTCTCGTCATTCAAGAAAGCGTGGAGTGAGATGAAGTCTGAACGCTCCCAAAGCTCATCGTAGCTGACATACTCATCAACAACGTGCTCGTCATTGACAAGGCTCATATTTGGATAGAGATCTGCGCCAAGAACGTGCATACCAAAGCCCTTACAAATACGGCAGAGCGCAGCACCAATGCGGCCAGTTCCTACAATACCTGCAGTTTTTCCGTGAAGGGTTTCACCTACAAGACCAGCAAGTGAGAAGTTATTCTCGCGAATTCTGATGTAACCACGGTGAATACGACGGTTAGCAGCAAGCGCAAGACCCATTGCGTGCTCTGCAATTGCCTCAGGGGAGTAAGCAGGTACGCGCGTTACCGTAATGCCAAGATCTTTAGCAGCATTAACGTCAACGGCATCAAAGCCAGCGCAGCGCATAAGTAGAAGCTTAACGTCAAAGCCGGCAAGAATCTCAAGAGTCAGAATTGAAGCATCTGCATTAACAAAAGCGCAGACAGCGTCATAACCCTTAGCAAAGCCTGCGGTCATAGGCGTAAGGTTTGACTCGATGTAGTCGATTGAAACATCTGGGTACTTTGGAAGCTCAAGGTTAAAGGAATCTTTGTCATAACTTTGAGCACCATAAAACAGGATTTTCATAACTGCCTCCTTGCCAAAACCAACGTTTGGCCTATGTTGTTATGTTCTGCGATTATTGTACCCCTCACGTGGCAATTGTTATCCACATAACACGAGTTTAAAGAAATATTTATGATGTTTGAAAAAAGGTGGAATACGGTAGAATGATAGAACGTTATAAGATTCTGACACGGCAATCTTGGTGAGCCCTTGCCCCTCTCCTGGGGAATTATGATCGGGCATCAATCTGTCAGGTAGAAACCCAGGAGGAACTTTGAAAGAGTATCTTTCAAGTGCGGCTGATGTAATCAGTGCGCAAAAGACTGATGCTGAAGTTGGACTGTCTGATGCAGAAGCAGCTTCGCGTCTTGAGGTCCACGGTCTTAACAAGCTAAAAGAGGCTCCAAAAGAATCAATTATTAAAAGGTTCTTTGCACAGATGGCTGACCCTATGGTCATCATGCTTCTTGTTGCTGCTGCTATTTCTGCTGCTGAAGGAATTTATACCGGAGAAGGCGGAGTTGCAGACGTTGTCATTATTCTGTTTGTTGTTGTCATCAATTCCGTTCTTGGTGTTGTTCAGGAGGGCAAAGCCGAAGAAGCTCTTGCTGCTCTGCAAGAGATGAGTGCAGCTCAGAGCAAGGTTATCAGAGACGGTCGTCTTGAGACTGTTGCCTCAACCGAGCTTGTTGTGGGCGATATTATCCTTCTTGAGGCGGGAGACTCCGTCCCAGCCGACTGCCGCATTCTTGAGAGCGCTTCTATGAAGGTAGAGGAGTCTGCGCTCACGGGTGAATCAGTTCCTGTCGAGAAACACGCTGAGACCCTCAGTCTTGCTGAAGACACCGATGACATTCCTTTGGGTGACCGAAAGAATATGTGCTACTCCGGATCTATTGTGGTCTATGGACGCGGTCGTGCAGTTGTTGTTGCAACCGGTATGGATACTGAGATGGGTAAGATTGCAGACGCAATTTCCCAGGCTGAAGAGGGGCAGACTCCACTTCAGATTGCGCTTGATAAGCTTTCACATACACTTACCATTCTTGTTGTTGTCATCTCACTGCTTGTTTTTGCAACAGGCTTTATTAAGCACGGTGCCGAGATGCTTGGCAACTTTGACCTTATCCTCAGCACGTTTATGGTTGCAGTTTCTCTTGCAGTAGCTGCAATTCCAGAGGGTCTTGTTGCTGTTGTTACCATCGTTCTTTCTATGGGCGTTACCAGAATGAGCGAGCGTCACGCTATTGTTCGTCGACTTACCGCAGTTGAGACCCTTGGTTGTACTCAGGTTATCTGCTCTGATAAGACCGGTACTCTGACCCAAAACAAGATGACTGTTGTCCGTCATGAGACAGAAAACCTTGACGCACATGTACGTACCATGGCACTGTGCTGTGATGCTACCTGGGATGATGCAGAACAGGTAGCAAAGGGTGAGCCTACTGAGGCTGCTCTTGTTGCAGACGCTGCAAAACTTGGATACACCACAAGTGACCTTGCTTCTTCTCGCCCTCGCATCGGCGAGGCGCCCTTTGACTCTGTTCGTAAGATGATGTCTGTTGTGGTGCGCACCCGGTCTGGCAAGGTTGTACAGCACACTAAGGGTGCGCCTGACGAGGTACTTGCTCGCTGCAACAAGATTATGACAAGCGATGGCATTATTGACCTCACCGATGAGGCTCGCTCTGAGATTTTGGTTCAGAACAAGTCTATGGCTGACCAGGCTCTTCGTGTTATGGCATCTGCTCGTCGCGATTGGGGAACAGAAGCTCCTTTGAGCTATGACCCAGCTAACCTTGAGCACGACATGGTCTTTGTTGGACTTTCCGGCATGATTGACCCAGTTCGTCCTGAGGTTAAGGGTGCTGTTGCAGAGGCGCATAGCGCTGGTATGCGTACCGTTATGATTACGGGCGACCACATTGATACAGCTGTTGCTATTGCAATTGAGCTGGGTATTATTACTGATCGCTCTCAGGCTATTACTGGCGCACAGCTTGACAAGATTTCTGACGAAGAGTTTGAGCATCGTATTGAGACTCTTGGCGTTTATGCACGCGTTCAGCCTGAGCACAAGGTTCGCATTGTTGATACTTGGCGCAAAAAGGGCATGGTTACAGCCATGACGGGCGACGGCGTTAACGATGCGCCTTCCATTAAGCGCGCTGATATTGGTATTGGTATGGGTATTACTGGTACCGACGTTACCAAGGGCGTTGCAGATATGGTTTTGGCTGACGATAACTTTGCCACCATCATTAGCGCCTGCGAAGAGGGAAGACGCATCTACGACAACATTCGTAAGTGCATCCAGTTCCTCTTGAGTTCCAACCTTGCTGAGGTCATTTCCGTCTTTATTGCGTCCCTGGTCGGCTTTACTATCCTTCAACCTACCCACCTTCTGTGGATTAACCTAATCACCGACTCTCTGCCAGCTCTTGCTATGGCTACCGAGAAGGCTGAGCCAGGTATTATGAAGCGTAAGCCTCGTAACCCTAAGGACGGCATCTTTGCAGGTGGCGTTGGTTTTGACTGTCTTGTTCAGGGCTCTATCATTGCGCTTCTCACCCTTGCTAGCTATTTTATTGGCCACTACTTTGAGTATGGAACCTTTGATATCTCACAGGTTATTACTAACCCAGAGGCTGGCGTCGAGGGTATGACCATGACGTTCTTGACGCTTTCTATGGTTGAGATGTTCCACTCCTTCAACATGCGTTCTCTGCGTGGTTCCATCTTCAAGCTCACCAGCCAAAACATTTGGCTGTGGGGTTCCTTTGTTATGTCTTTGATTCTTACCTTTGTGGTAATCGAGACACCACTTTCTCAGGCGTTTGGCTTTGCTGAGATTGGTTTTGAAGAGTACGCCATGGCAATGCTTTTAGCTGCATCTGTTATTCCTTTGATGGAGCTGTACAAGGCTGTTATGCGTTCTGTGCAGAAGAACAAAGCATAAGGTAGGGAGCACTCTTGTCCGCTAAGCGTACAAAAAGTTCCAAGAAACTAGGAGCCGGCAGGACTCAAGGGTCACTGCCGGCCCTTTCTTCATTGCTGGATGTTCCAGCGTTTGAACAGTTGACTCCATCGTCGGCTCAGACGCAGGCTTACGCAGACGTCGTATCTGAGCTTGAAGCCCAAGGGGTTTCTCGCCAGACGATGACTATGGCCTGCGTTGTCCGCTTGGATAGGGGATTTCCTGCGGTTGTTTCGGAGCAGGGAGTGTTTCGCGCCGAGTTTGCCGCGCGCGTGACCAAGGGCCAAAACTCTACGGTGACCGTTGGCGACTGGGTGTGTGCGCGCATTCCAGACTCGCATGATATGGGTATTATCGAGGCAGTTCTGCCGCGAGAGACCGATATTGCTCGCTGGAAGAGCGGAGCTCGTGGCCAAAAGCAGACTCTGGCCGCAAATGTTGACCTGGTTCTTGTGGTACAGGCCTTGGACGGCGAGGCTGTCTCGGTTGATCGTATTGTGCGCTCGGCGGTTATCTCTAAAGACTGCGGAGCTGCCTGCGCCGTGGTGCTTACTAAATCAGATGTAGCGGGTCCGGAGCTTTTGGCACAAGAGATTTCTTCTATCACCGCAGCTCTTGGCTCTACGGTCAAGATTGTTGCAACAGCTTCAAAACTTGAGGGCGAGAAAACCGATGCACTTGCAGATCTTGCTCAGACTGCTCAAAAGCTTGGGGCTGCGTGGGGAATTGATGCTGTTCGTAGCCTTGTTCCTTACGGCTCCGTGGCCATTGTGCTAGGAGAATCAGGTGCTGGTAAATCAACGCTTCTGAATGCGCTTTTGGGACATGAGGCGCTTGAAACGGGAGAAGTCCGCGAGTCTGATAAGGCTGGTCGTCATACAACGGTTGCTCGTCGCATGGTAGCGCTTCCTGACGCTGGTGTTATTGTGGACGAGCCTGGCCTCAGAAGTCTGCCTATTGTGGGTCATGAGAGGGGATTGCAGAAGATATTCCCGCATATCTCTGAAGCTGCTCAGACGTGTAAGTTTAGGGATTGCACTCATACGCATGAGCCAGGATGTAGTGTCCAGGATGCTCTGCATGAGGGCAAGATTACAGAGCCGCAGCTAAAAGCATATTTGTCTTTGGCAAAAGAAATGCGAGAAAGTCAGCAATCGCTTGACCCTGATGTTGTGCTTTAAGCTCTATCGGCGTAAATCCTCTAAGCACCCTGGCTTGTCTAGGGTGTTTTTCGCTAAACTAGCAGGAAATATGCTATATTGAGACCAACGAGGTTGGTCCTGCCTAGCTAATTAGGGGGGTCAACCCTCGTTTTATAAGTCAGTGAGATCACTTAGAAAATCAATCATTACAATTTCTGAAAAATGTAGCAGTTATGATTTTCTAAAAATTTTTATATATCAAATTAGATAAAAATTTAAATTACCCATTTTTCTTCCCGCTGCTTCAGCCTTTGGGTTTATTACTTTGCGTCAGATTCGCGTCAGCTACCTGACATATTTGTGCAGGTAAATCTTTTGTTTTTGCATTTTCTCTCTCATACCGAGTGCACAATCTATGTATCGCAAATGGAGGGAGGACAAACAGTGACTAAGAAAACAAGAATTTTAATTTCTGTGTTAAGCGCACTTTTGGCCAGTTTTTGTTTCTTTGCTTATGTGCAAAGCGTTCGCGCTGAAGCAGAAAAATCGCGTGCAGAGGCAATACAAAAATATGGTGGTGAGCTTACTTCAATTTTGGTGGCCACTAAACAAATAGAACCTGGAGAAACTCTTTCATCTTCTAATACTCAGTTAAAAAGCTGGATTTCTGATTTGATTCCCGAAGGCGCGATTACTAATCCAGAAAGTGTTATGGGTCGTACGGTTTCATCTGTTATTGGAGTTGGAATGCCTGTTGTCTCTCTTCATCTACGATCAGTTGTCTCTCAAATTTCTATTCCAGAAAATCTTGTTGGTCTCACTATTTCCCATGGCGAGAAGTACGGATTAGCTGAGAGGCTCAGTGCTGGCACAAAGCTTGCAGCGTATGAGGTTACTGATTCTCTTATTACCTGTATTGCTTCGGATATTGCGGTGTTGTCAGATGACACCGAAGGCACTCTTTACACTTCCTCCTCCGTAACGCTTGGATTGACTCCTGAACAGGTTCCTGCCGTGCTTTCTGCATACGCTCGAGGAACACTTCGATTTACTCTTCCTGGGTCAAAGATTAACGCTCAGGACTTAGTAAAGAACAACTCCTTCGTTGAACAAGAAGACTCAAAGGATCTTTCTGACAAGACAGATCAAGCAAGCTCATCTGATGTAAGTGAAGATGTGCATCCAGAGAACCCTACTTCTTCAACAACCAACCAAAACAGCGACAGTGCGTCACAAGTAGACTCGTCTACTAATCCAGGAGGTGAAGCGTGATGTTAGAAAAGTGGATCTCATACGTAGGTCTTGACGCACGCGTTGAAATTGGAGCCATTCTTACGTACTTGGGAATTAGCAATAGGTGTGAATTTGCCGATTCAGCAGCATCTCTTAGATCAATTGTAGCCTCTTCAACTCCTCAAGATTATTCAGTCTTAATTGGTAATACCGGCTCCGATGTTTCGGATATAAATCTAGCGGCTGCAATTGTTAAAGATGGAAATGCTCGCTGTGTAGTGCTTGTAAGATCTGGCGCTTCCGGATCACTTCGTTCTAGAGCAGCTAAAGCAGGAGTTGATTTAGTTATTGACCCTATGGAATTAGGAGATCTGGTAAAGGTTGGAAGGGGATATCAATCATATGGGGCTGACAGGCTTTCTCAGCCTTTACCAGAAGCTTCAGATTATGTTGCCAGTATCCAAGAGTTAAATACCTATCTACAATCCCTTATTCCTCTTGATAAGACTCTAAAAGCTCCAATCCTTACGTTCACTTCAGGAAGAGGGGGAGTGGGAAAGACTACGCTTGTTTCCTCAATGGCGCTACTTGCTTCTTCTTGGGGTTTAAAAGTTGCATTGGTTGATCTTGATCTGTCTTATGGAAACGCGTTTGAGAAACTTGGAATTAGGCAGCCAAAAGACTTCTCTGATCTTGTTGCTGATGTACCTTCAGAAAAAGAGAGCCTTCTAGAAAAAGCAACCTGTGTCCATAAAAATTTGTATCTTTTTGGCCCTTGTGTAAAACCTGAAATGGCAGAGCTTCTATTTCCTTGCGTGAGTCATTTTCTTCAAGCTGTTTCTGGTTTGGTTGATTTGGTACTTGTAGACACTACGACGGCATCAACAGATTGCTATGCTCAGGCAGCACAATGCGCAGATAGGCTGGTTATTGTTTCGGAGAACCCTCTAACGTGCATTAACTCTTTGGCAAAAGTAAGTGGACTTGCAGTGCGTCTTGGAGTGGCAAGAACTCGCATTATTCGACTTGAAAACAAAGCAAATCCAAAGGTTAAACAGGACTTTTCTATTGGAAAGGCAGAGATTGGTCTTGAAGCAGCAAAGATGTTTAGGATTTTTGAAGGCGGACCAGGGTTTCAGGAGCTTATTCAGCAAGGAAAGCTTTCTGTGTTGTTACAAGAGGAAACTTCATTTGCGCAGTCGGTTTCTTTTGTTCTTGCGCATTTCCTTAACGAACTGGGCATTCTTCCACAGCTGCGAGAGGCTCAGATTGCCCTGCAAGTAGCTCCTGAGAAAAAGACATTTAGCTTATTCAATAGGAGGAAGGAGGTGGGTTAATGCTTGTCTTTGAACGCGTTGCTAAGCAAATTGAGGCTCAAGATGAGAATGACTCACTACTCCAAAAAGAAGTATTTCAGAAGGCTAGAAAGAAGTTAAAAGAAAAACTTGTTTCTCGATTAGGACTTTCTACGGTTTCTTCTCTTATAACAGGCAGTGATATCGATCGCGTAAGAGACGAACTAAGAGTTACCTGTGAAGCAATTGTTAATGAAGAGAAGGACGAGCTCTTTAGCTCAGTTGACTATGAGGAAACAATCGAACAGGTAATCAATGAAGTATGTGGTCTTGGTCCAATTCAGCCACTACTGAATGATAAAGATGTTACGGAAATCATGATTAATGGCTGCAACAATTTGTTTTACGAGAAAAACGGCGAGCTATTTGAATCAAAAACAGTCTTTGACTCTGAAGAGCAGATTTTGATTGTTATGGATCGTATCTTATCTCCATTAGGAAGAAGGCTGGATAGGGTAAGTCCTATTGTTGACGCACGACTTGAGAACGGTGACCGTGTTAATGCGGTTGCAAGTCCTGTTGCAGTGAATGGTACCTCAGTAACTATTCGAAGATTCACCGGAAAAATTACTTCTTTGGACCGGCTAGTGGAAATGAAATCATTGCCTCAATGGCTTGCAAGATTTTTATCTTGGGCTGTGAAGTGCAGACAGGGGATCGCGGTTGTTGGAGGAACGGGGTCTGGTAAGACTACGCTTTTAAATGCACTTTCATGCGAAATTTCAAAGTCAGAAAGAATTGTCACTATTGAGGACTCAGCGGAGCTTAAGTTTGATTCACATCCAAATGTGGTCAGGCTAGAGGCTCGACCTGCCTCAATAGAAGGAACAGGAGAAATAACCATTAGATCATTGGTGAGAAACGCGCTCCGAATGAGGCCAGATCGCATTGTAGTAGGAGAGGTAAGAGGTGAAGAGTGCATTGATATGCTGCAGGCTATGAATACAGGTCACGACGGTTCTTTAACTACATTGCATGCCGGAACCGCTCAAGAGGCAATATTGCGCCTAGTGTTGATGGCTCGTTTTGGAATGGACTTACCTGCAGAAATCATAGAAAAGCAGATTGCCACTGCACTTGATCTGATAGTTATGTCTCAAAGATTTCCTGATGGAAAACGATATGTGACCAGCGTTTCAGAAATCTCCTTGTCTTCGTCAGGATCAATTGAAGTGCAAGAGGTGGTGTCGTTTGACGCGCAGAAAAGAAGTTGGCTTTTTGTAAAAGTTCCTTCTTTTATCAATCGTGCAATACAAGAAGGAATACTCAATAAAAAGGAGGTTACTTCATGGATGTCTTTACTTCCTCAATCACAGGAGGTGTTTTTGGAGTAATTATTTATTCTCTTGTATGCAACGGTGAGGAAAAAACTGTTTCTCAAATAAATGCACGAGTAACAGGTTATGTAGTTCAGTTTTTTCAATTTGCACGCAATAGCACTTTTGTCCAGCGCTTGCTCAAATGGGAACCTTTTTCTTATACATCAATGCAGCTACGTAATCGTTTTCTTTACAAATACGGAATCACCTTAGTCAGTGATGCTTTTGTGCTGTTTTTTATTAGTGGCATAGCTGAATCCATCTTGCTTGGCGTTCTATTTGAGTCTGTGATAGGTACGCTTTGCGGTGTTTTCTCGTTATTTCTCGTTCCTTATTTTCTATATGAACATGCTAAGCATCAGTCTGCTTTAGAAATTGCCCATATGATGCCTTCGATTTTTAGAACAATCGCCGTTGCTCTTGGATCAGGTCTCACACTCTCTCAATCTATTGAATATGTCAGTAAACACACAGAAGGTGTCGTATCAGAAAATTTTTATATTGCTGACATGCAAATCAAGTGCGGTTTTCCTATTGAAGAAGCTATTGAGGACTTGGCGGAAAGGTTGGATGCTCCAGGTGTTAATTTGCTGGCTAGCGCCTTAGTAATTTCACATAGAACAGGTTCTCCGCTTAAGAGTCTTTTACAGAAAACTGCCGAGTTAGTTGAATTACAAGAGAAGAATCAAAGGCTCATAGCAACAAAGACTGCTCAAGTTAGATTATCTGCTCGAATTGTATGTCTTCTCCCAGTTGTTTTATTGATTGTCTTGTCGCTTCTATCGCCGGACTTTCAAAAGGGTTTATTTACGCCATCGGGCGTTATATGCACATCAATTGCAATGGTCATGGATTGCGTTGCTCTTTTGATTATTCGAAGCATTATGAAAGGAGTAATGAAGTGATGGATTTACTATGCTCCGTACTATTTGCAACATGCATAGGTATTCTCGCCCTAGTTGTTCCCGTCAATTTGAATCATTTTGATGTCCATAGCTATTATCAGCAAATTATAAGAGGCATAAAAAGTCACAAGAGAATGAGCCTCCGGGCAAAGTCTGAGTTTACAAGAAAATCATGCCTACGTGAGATGCCAGAAATGATTGACATTTTGATTCTTGGGCTGTCATCAGGGCTATCTTTTGATTCAGCGCTTGATCTGTATTGTTTGCGAGAATCTGGAGAATTATCGAGAGAGCTTTCAAATGCTCATATGACTTGGAAGCTTGGTGCTACTACTCGCGAAGAAGCACTCAATCAGATGGCGGCAAAAGTAGGAGTTCCATCGCTTAAAAGCTTTGCGACTGTTGTGAATGAAGCGCTTACTTTTGGAACTCCTCTTGCAGAAATATTAGATAGACAAGCTTCAGTTCTTCGCGATGAGCAGCGTTCGCTGTTAGAAACGGAAATTGAAAAGATCCCAATTAAAATGCTCATCCCTCTAGGAACGCTGATTGTTCCAGCAATGTTACTTGCAATTTTAGGTCCCTTGCTTGGACCTGCATTTTCTTCTTAAGAGAAAGGAAAGTCGATGATGTTCTTCTATCAATTTTTTAGGTATCTACAAGGCTTAAAAGAGGATGAATCTGGACAGGGAACTACAGAGTATGCAATTTTAGTTGGCGTACTTGTAGTTATTGCGATTGTCGCAATCATTGCTTTTAAAGGTAAAATTTCTGAGCTTTGGGAAGCAATTACATCGGGAATTAATTCTCTATGAGCAGAAAGAGCACTGCTGCTTATTCTGTGTTCATTATTGTCACTGTATGTTTACTATTTGCTGCACTTCTCGTATTACCAAGAAAACAGGACCATTCATCAAATACGAGCTCAGACTATGTGCAGACTCATGAAAATAGAGACGACAAAAAAGCCAATGAACAGCCAATCTCATATGCAGCAGCAGAAGATTTGTTTAAACAGAATTCCGTGCAAAGAGATAGTAAAGAAACTATTCAAAACGAAGCCCAGAGTATTTTAGAGGGCTATCAGCAAAGAGCTGATTGTGTGCTTGTTTATTCCGGATATTTAGACATAGCCGGCAATGTATGGGGCTGTTTAGTTAATGGTGGAAATTGGTCAGAACTTGTGACTGTTTCTGATCAAGGAGAGATAAGGAGGGTCTCAACATGTCACATATCCACTCAAGATGCGAAGAATCTATTAGAGCAATCAAACTAGGTGTTAAGAATACACAAGGACAAGCAACGCTTGAATATGCTCTAGTTTTATTTTCGTGCTTAATTGTCATTACGTCTCTTGGTGTGATATATCACTTTGTGCAAAATGGAGCAGTTGTTCAACTGGCTACTCAAGCTGCTTCACATACTATGCATGACTCTCTTTTAGATTTAGCCAAAGATGTTCTCTCGTTTTAAACAGAATGCTGGTCAAGCGTCAGTAGAAGCAGCACTTTTATTTCCCGTTATTCTGATGATTATTGCATTGCTTGTAGAACCTGTTTGCATTCTCTATACAAAGACAGTTATGGATGGAGCCTGTGCAGAAGGATTAAGAGTAGCAACAACGTCTTCTGACACTGAGTTAATAGAGTCCTATATCAAACGCAGACTTAAGGCTATACCAGAGATACCTCTATTTCATAAGGGTGGAGATGAGGACTGGAATATCTCTATTGATAAAAAAGAAAACGATGTCTTGATTGAAATTACGGGTCATGTGGCAGCGATGCCGCCAATAGGCTGGTGTTTATTCCTTGCAGGTCAGACGGATAACCAAGGGATTGTCTTGCATTCAAGTTTATCTGCTAGTACGTATCCAGATTGGATTGAGGGTTCTTATGCGGATTGGATTGCCTTTTGGAAAGGATAAACATAAGAGAATAAAGCTTGGACTTTCCATGTTTATAGACGATAAAGGCGGTATTACGTCAATCGCTTTTGCAAGTGCGCTTTTAGTATGTCTAGCGCTTGTATTCGCACTGGTATCGGTCGCTTGGGTTTCATCGAGAGCATACAAAACTCAGTCAATAGCAGATGCGGCTTCTATGGCAGGAGAAAATGTCGTGGCTAAATACACAACTATTGCGCAGGTAATTGATGCAAGCATTTTGAGTCTTGGGTTATCAGGATTGTTATGTGTTGGAGCCGGATTGGTTGCTTCATGTGTTCCAGGTTTAGCTTCAGCGGGTTCTAAATTGTGTGATGCAGGTTTTAAGACACTTGAAGTGCGTAAAAAATTTGCTGCTTCAGCTTGTGAAGGCTTAGAGGAAACTGAAAAAATGCTTCCAGTTTTTGCAGCAATGGCAGCGAGCTCTTGTATACAAAAGAACTCTACTGATGCGGGTAACTTCGTGGGATCAGCTCTTCTATTTCCCGCTCAGTCACAATCTGATTTTGGACATTTAAATAGTGACGCTTCGTCAGATGAATTAAAAGAACAGAGCGAACTATTACAGCAGATAGCAAAAGAAATTGAAGAGTTACAGAGTAAAGCAGAGACCTCTAAAAAGAGGGCGTGGGAGGCAGACTGTGGTGGAGGTCCTTATTCTATGCGTGAAAGAGCAGAGCATCTTGCTGGTCTTTCTGGAGATATAAATCCATCTATCCCGTCGCCAACTTCATGGACGTTTGGTATCGCTTTAAAGCGAGCTAGGGCATATTACAGAGCTCGATATGATCAAGAAATTGTCAATGGAAGCACTGCAGAAGAATTACGTGATTCTGCTATACGAAAAGCGTTTTACAACTTTGCGTTTACGGAACTTTCTAAAGGATTTTATAAAGAAACAGCTGATGGTGAGGTTGAAATGAATTTGCCTCGATTACCACATAATTTAGAAGAGACAAAGAAAACAGACCTGTATCTAAAGCCTATTTGGCCTTGCACCTATGAAAATGGCGAGAAAACCATTCATGCTCATAGGTCTTGTCCAGGAGCAACAGGAGAAAACGCGGGATTTGCATCGCTACAAGATTTAGATTCTGGAGCGGTTCATGAGTGTCAACATTGTCATTTTACGAGCAGCGATGTGGGAAGAGTGGCTTCTGCTTCGACAAATATTGATAACGGGTTTGAGTATTACTGGAAAATCGTAGTCGAAGAGTCTGAAGTTTATGAATCATCGCGACAACAAATAAAAGATTTACAAAAGGAGTTGTCTGAAGCTGCAGATAAATCAACAGGTTTATTTCAAAAAGCACTTGATGCTTTGAAGGTTGCTAGACCCAGATTATGTCCACCGGGTGCTTGGGGATGTATTTCATTTGTGAGGAGAGGAAGCTCATCTCCAGAATTCCAAGGAAGTTTAGGAACACTTGAGCAGTCGGTTTTTCTCCCAGAAGGATATGCAATATCTGGTGCAGTGCTTGCCCCAGATAGCTCATCCACAGATAACGTTATTTCAAGCTTTTTTGACCAGGTTGAAAGGAGGGGAGGGTTTATCGGACAGGCTATAGATAAAGTAATGAGTTTGTGGGGGTCTCTTTTAATCTCATATGGGGATGGCGTAACTTCTTGGTCTTCTAAGCTATCAGAATTTCTTGATGATATTGATGGAATAACAGGCGGAAGCGTTGGTTCCAAATTACAGAGAGCCTTAAAGCAAATAGTCGTTGATGCCGGATTAGAGCCGAGCGATTTAAGACAAATGAAGCCTGTTCTTGTTAATACAGAAAAAATTTTGAAACAAGCTGGCTTTGAGAAAGAATCAACGATTCGTGAGCTAGTTCAGAAAATACCCAATACATCAGACCCGATTGCTTTAGCTCGTTCACTTGGTGCGTTTTCTCTCCAGTATTTACCTGACAAAATAACAATTGCAAAATTGACTATTCCTGTTCTTGATATTGAGATTCCTTTAGAAATTGATGTTAAGAAAGTGTTTGGTGGCACATGAGAAAATTGAAATTTCTTTGTTGTCAGAAAGGGCAGATGTTTGTTGAGACTGCATTGGTTCTTCCGGTTGTATTGGTAGTAGCTTTAATTGCAATCAATTTATTTAAGTTTGCAGATATGTGCTCAAAGTTTGACCGTGTTGCAGTTAATCAAATTATTGCTCATGGAATTTCTTCTAGTCACTCTGCAAATGAAGATGCTCCAGAAAACCTAGCTCAAAGAATAAGAACTGCTCTTAATTGCGATGACAATTGCGACATTGTTGTCTCATTGGAGGGAGAAAGCGAGGGGATTGGGAACATGGTCTCTATTTTTCCTAAATACCAAGTAACTCTTAAGTACAAGCCTTGGCCACATACCCTGCGTCTCCCTTTAGTGTCACTAGAGTCTCCTTTATGTCTTACCCATACAACCTCAATTGTTGTTAGTCCTTATAAGTCGGGAGTTGTGATTTGAAAATGAACGTACAAGTGTCGATAGAAGAAGTCCCTAATTCTGAACAGATTTTTGAATTGTTACAAGGGGGCTTCGAAAAGTTCGTTGGGCTTTTGGGTACCGAGATAACAGCTCCTCCAGTATTACTTCTGAGGTGTTCTTCAGTTCATACTTTTGGAATGACATATTCGATTGATATTGCATTTGCAGATGATCATGGAGAAATTCTAAAAATTCGGAGACGAGTACAGCCTAAACAAATTCATAGCTGCGCAGGCGCCTATTGCACATTTGAAAGACCATCAGTTGATGATTTCCCATGGTTTGAAGTGGGACAGAAAGTGCTCATTCAAGAAATAAGTACCGAGGAAAGCAATGTTGAAAGAAGGAGTCGCTATGGCTATAGAAAACTACTCCGTCAAAATTTGCCCCAGATGCGGAGAAAAGTTATTTCAGGACATGAGAATTTGTTACGGGTGTCTTCTAGACTTCAGCGGCCCAAGCTCGCTTGTATGCAATCTCGAAACATCAAGAAATAAAAGAATTGCTAACCTTCCTCTTATAGAAACTGATGAGTATTTGCTTTCTGAGGAAGTAGGAGAGGAGTGGGATAAAGGACTGCCACCTGCTTTGTTTGAATTGGATAACTCATATTCACCAGCAGATTAATTAGTACGTGGTATCCTTTTAGGAAGAGTTGCGAAAGTAACATAAAGGAGTTTTCATGTATAAAGTTTCGCTTCGCTCTTCTAAAAAGAGCCAGTTTGTAAGGATTGCGCTTTGCGTAATGCTTTTGGCTGTTGCGTTTCTAATTGCACCAGCCAAAGCATTTGCACGTGACCTTTCAATAGATACGGTAAATATTGATGCGACGGTTCAAAAGGACGGAACGTTGCATGTCGTAGAAACTCGTACATTCTATTTCAATGGTAGTTTTCATGGTGTCTATTGGAATCTTCCAGTTGGAAAGAATAAATACAATGGACAGAACGTTGAAGTAAACATTACTTCAGTTACCGTTCAGGATAGGCAAGGAACGCGTCAGATTTATAGTAAAGACACTGGTGGAAATAATTCCAGCTCAGATGAGTATTATGTTCCAACTCTATCAAATAATATGCTGAACCTAAAGATTTATTCAGCGCATGATGATGAGTCAGCACATATAACTATTGAGTATGACATTACTAATGTTGTAACAAACTGGTCGGATACTGCAGAACTGTACTGGAAGTTTGTATCTGATGGTTGGGATTCAGAGTCTCGTAATGTAACGGCTACTATCCATCTTCCTGTTCCTTCAGGACAATCTATAGTTGCTGGCGATACTGTTCGTGCCTGGGGACATGGTCCACTGGACGCAAATGTAGAAATTACCAATAATGCGGTCGTCTACAAAGTCCCTGGCGTGGGAACTGATGAGTTTGCGGAAGCTCGCATTACATTTCCAACCGATTGGGTTTCTGGGCTAGCTCCTATTCAGCAGAATAAGCTGAGTAGCATCTTGTCTGAGGAACAAGCGTGGGCGGATGAAGCAAATCACAAGCGTGATATTGCAAAAACTCAGGTAGCTCTTATTCTTTATGCACCATTAGTACTTGCAGCTATTACCGTTGTAGCAGCAATCTTGCTGCGTATTAAATACAAAAAGGTTATGACCCCTCAGTTTAATGACCTTTACTACAGAGATGTTCCATCTGATGATCATCCGGCAGTTCTTTCTATGCTTTACAACGGTGAGTTAATTAAGGGAGACGCTCTGACAGCAACCCTTATGCACCTTTCTGATTCAAAGTACATTAGCTTGAATAAGACGGTTAGTACAAACTTCCTTGGTATGGAGAAGTCTGATTATTGTCTTACAAAGGTTCAAGACCTTTCAGAAAGCCAGCAGCCTTTCTACCCTGGCAGTTCACTGTCAAATAAGATTGATATCATGGCAATGAAGCTAATCTTTGATAAGGCTGGAGAATCTGGAGCGGTAAATACTACTGTTACCATGAAACAAATTGGTAAGTATGCTTCATCACATCCAGAAGATTTTAATAAGGCATATGAGTCTTGGGAGAGCCCCATCAAGCTTAGCTATGCTGCTAAGTATGGAACAAATAAGATTCCATTCCACGGTAAGGGAATTCTTGGTGCTCTGATTGCTGTTGATGTTCTTGTTGCCGCTGCTGCATTCATGATGGGTGTTATGGCTGATGTTTCATTTGCCAATCTACTACTACATCTGTTTATTCTTGTCATTGCCGGCCTGGTTGCACTTGTAAACATTGGCTCTTTCGATTTAATGAACAGAGAAGGTGTTGAGACGCTCGCTAAGACTCGTGCGCTAAGAAAGTGGCTTACTGAGTTCACTAACCTGCACGAAGCAATTCCAACCGATGTCATTCTCTGGAATAGGCTTCTGGTTATGGCAGTTGCGCTTGGTGTTGCGGATAAGGTTATCGAGCAGCTGAAAGTTGCAATGCCAGAGATGCTCAAAGATCCTCAGTTTATGCCTGTTTATAGCTGGTATTACTATGGAAATGGCATGCGAACCAATGCGATTGAGAGCGTAACTAAGAGCGTTACAGCTGCTCACTCTGTCTCCACGGCAGCGCTCGCTTCTTCCAACTCAAGTTCTGGTGGCGGTTTTGGTGGCGGCTTCTCCGGCGGAGGAGGCGGCGGCTTCGGCGGTGGCGGTGGCGGTGGCGGTTTCTAACGCCATAAACGCTTCAATAAGCACTGCAAGAAGCAACGTTTAAAGGTCTTAATTCTCCCCGTGAACTAACCGGGGAGAATTTCTTTTTTAGAAAATATGCGATTTTGGCATATTTGAGTTAATAGTTTTACGCTGCACTTATGGAGCAGATATCTAACAGATTAGTGGGCCAGTGCCTTCGCGATTTGCGAAAGAAGCAACGTCTTACCCAAGAGGCGGTTGCTGAGCATCTTGCTGGAGATCAAGCATTTATATCAAAGGTTGAATCAGGCGAGCGTGGCGTTAAGCTCGGAGAAGTTTTTTCTTTTGCCGAAGCCTTAGGTATAGAAGCTTCCGAACTTATCGAAGCGTTGCGTACGTATCGATAGCTTTAGATAGCTTTAGATTACTTTTTAATATAAGAAACTTTATGTAGGACGTGCTTCTTAAAAGAGGCACGTCCTTTACTGTTTATTACTTGCCGCGTCAACATCAAAAGATAAAAGAAAACGGCTCAGAGATTACTCTCTGAGCCGATTCAAGTCGTGGTGGCGGGGAAGGGAATCGAACCCCTGACACGGGGATTTTCAGTCCCCTGCTCTACCAACTGAGCTACCCAGCCATTGGTGCTTCGAAAAGCTTATTTACTATAACAGACTCAAGCGCTTCGTCAAGCGGGCAATTTATACAATCCAGAAATTTTTTCCGCCAGTGAGGTCAAATTCAACGGTCAT
>CAUVJF010000013.1:0-28250 GCA_963552125.1 uncultured Atopobium sp. | reverse complement strand
TTCATATGCAGGTGATTATGATTCTGCAGCGTGTTAGCGTCGGCTTTTAGGCCTGACGCACAAAATAGCGCAGCTTTGGTAGGTTCTGCCGAAGAATCGACATGTTCCTAATCAAGATAGCTAGGCAGTTAGGCGGTCGTACTACCTGATATGCATATCTATGCATAAACTTCATCTAATATGCTTAAACATGAATAGACTTATATAAGAAATTTAACTATCGATAAATTCTGTATCTACGGAACACACCTAAGTCAGATATTCTGCTCAGATGCGGGCATTTTACACATCTAATGACGATAATCTGCATGATTGAGGTATTTTCAGCGTCATGTATACGTCTTTTTAACAGATTATCTGACTTAGGTGTGTTTTGAACTGCCTCCTATTTCTCGTGTCCAAGAAATGGGAGGCAGTTCATCGAGAAGGACTTTTTTGTTGTAACAAAAAAGGTACGCTAAGCGTCGAGCTTACTCTGGTGCAGTTCAGCAAGCCTCTGCAGCTTTTGAACAACCTGTGGTGTGAGCACGTCCTTCTTAACCTGCCAAGACCAATTGCCTTCAGCCTTACCAGGAATGTTCATACGAGCATCGTCAGAAAGGCCCAAAACATCCTGAAGCGGCAGAATAACTACAGCATTAGAAGTTCCAACTACCTGCTCCATAAGGTGGTCAAAAATCTGGTGTGATTCATCAGTTGCCTGACCACCTGTAAAGCGAGTTTCTACAAAACCCATGAGCGTTTGCGTATCATGCGTGCCGCTGTACACAATAGACTCCTGAGCTGGCACAAAAGAATTTCTACAGTCTCCATCAGCAAACTGAATGACGCTCATGCCCGGAAATCCCGTCTGAGAAAGCAGTGCACGGACCGCAGGAGTAACCGCTCCCAAATCCTCCGCAATAAAAGGCAGTGAACCAAGCTGCTTATAAGCGACCTCAAACAACTCATAGCCAGGGCCAAACTTAAATGAACCCTCGGCAGCAGTCTTTCCCTGTTCAATGGCATAGTAAGAAGTGAAGCCAATAAAGTGATCCAGCCTTGTATAGTCATACAAATAGAAAGACCTGCGGAATCGCTCAATCCACCAGCGATATCCTTCGTCTTTATGAGCTGGCCAGTTATACGTTGGATTACCCCACAGCTGACCATCTTGAGAAAACGCGTCGGCAGGAGCTCCAGCCTGAAGCTCTGTATGACCTGTATCATCTAAAGCAAAAAGTTCTGGATGTGCCCAAACATCAGCGGAATCCTCTGAAACAAACATAGGCATATCGCCAATAATCTGAATGCCTTTAGCACGAGCCTCCGCTAATGTCTGACTCCAAATTACGTCAAAAGCAAATTGCTGCTTTCGATGAAGTTCGATTGTCTGGGTAAGTTCAGGACGCTCAAGAAGCTCTTTCGACCAGCTGCGATATTGCTCGGGCCACTCCTGCCATACTTCCTCTCCCAGCAGGTCTTTAATAGCTCGAAATGCTGCATACGAATCAAGCCAATACGAGTTTCTCTCGCAGAACTCCTGGTACTCAGCAGCTCGCCTGCTCTGAGGATCATCGCACTCAGAAATGACTTTCTCCATTGCAGCCTGGTCAAGCAAGTTAATGTTTCCTGCAAAAGCAGAAATTCCCGCGTAAGGAGAGCCGTATTCATCGGTTGGGCTGACAGGTAAAATCTGCCAATACCTCTGGCCAGATTTGGCGAGAAAATCGATGAACTCGGAAGTCTCGCGACCAATAACACCAGTCTTCTGACCTGGCGTAATTGCGGAGTCCTCATCGGCAGGCAGAGAGGTGATGTGAGCAAGCACTCCCATACCAGGCTCAAGGGGCTTTTGTAACCTGTGAGCTGGCTGCACATTTAAGACAGTGCATCCAAGCTGCCACAAAAAGACCTCTGCTTTGCCGTCCTTAACGGGGACTGCTTGGCCACTAATAACATCAATAACCTGCATGTTTTGAGGTACAGAAACATATACTGTTTTAGCATCTGAGCGACTCTTATTCACCAGAACACAAATGCCAGAAGCGGCTTTGCCCTGCTGCTCTTGCTGGTCATCTTTTTGAAGAGGCTTACGCCAAAATGCCAGAACGTCATCAGATCCACATTCTGGGACAAATGGCTCAAACGAACCATCTACCAGTAGTGGCAGCGTTTTTCTGAGCGCGATGGCATTGCGATACATATGCAAGTAATCCAAGTCCGCACGAGGACTGCTTTCAGGCCATGGCATAGTTGCGCGATTTGTCGGATCAACAAATCCCTCAACACCCATTTCATCGCCGTAATAGATAGACGGAACACCCGGAAGCGTCATCTGAAGTACAGCTGTCTGCCACATACGAGCCTTAGAAAGACCTCGCTGATCAGCAGAAAGTCTATACGTTACCTGCTCATGAGCAGAAAGAGCATCAGGAGCAGGAGCTCCAGCAACTACGTTAATCAAACGCTCTTTATCATGTGTTCCAAACACATTCAAGCAAGAATAAAACGCCTCGTGAGGATAGTTTTCCCACAGTTCCTCAAGAGCAGAAGTTGTTGCCTCAGCACCAACTTCATTCATCAAAAATGAAAGAATAGATTTACGCAGAGGGTAATTCATAGGACCGTCAAGCTCAGAGCCCTCAAGATACTGTCTGAGTTTTCCATACGCTCGCTTATTGCTTGCGTCCTCCCAGACCTCTCCAATAATGACCGCATCACTGCGTTCGGCAAGCGCTGCTGCACGAATCTTCTGAATGAATGAGTCAGAAATCTCGTCAGCAACGTCTAAGCGCCAACCGCGAGCTCCACGACGAAGCCACGTTCTAATAACGCCATTCTCGCCACAAATAAACTCCTGGTAATCAGGATTTTCAGACACAATAGTTGGCAGTGCATCGACACCCCACCAGCTCTCGTACGTTCCATCCTCATGGAAGGTAAACCAGTCGTCATAAGCTGATCCAGCCTGCTGAACTGCTCCTGGTTCAGAGTAGTTAGAAAATTTATTAAAGTATTTTGAATCAGCGCCACAGTGATTAAAAACGCCATCCAAAATAATGGAAATACCGTGCTCAGCAGCTTTTGCGCAGAGGCGCTCAAAATCTTCTACAGTGCCCAAAACGGGATCTACTTCCAAATAATCCGCAATATCGTAGCGATGATTGCTGGAAGCAGCATAGATTGGATTCAAATAAAGCGCAGTTATTCCAAGGTTTTCCAAGTAGGAAAGCTTCTCTTCAATACCAGCCAAAGAACCGCCGTAGAAATCCCACTCAGTCACGCGGCCGTTGGCATCTCGCTGATACTCAGGAGTCTTCTCCCAGTCTTCAACCAGCTGGCGAGAAACCCCATTTCTTGGAACAGCCAGCGCCTGCTTGGTACGTTCGTGCCAGTTTGCATCTCGTGCAAACCTGTCGGGGAAAATCTGGTAGACAACTCCCCCTTTGTACCAGCTAGGATCTTCTACACCCGCAAAGCTACCACGAGGCTCATAGCAAGTAATCTGAAATGATGGTGGCTCGCCATAGGCAAAGCTACCAACACCGGTGCATCTATTTTCTTGAGCACCATATGACCAAACTGCTCCGTCAGAAGCCTGAAGCTCAAAACGATACCAAATAAGGCCCGTAGCAGCTGGTTTAACAATTGCCTCAAAGCACTGCGCAGAGTCAGGTACACCAGTCGGAAGCGCGCCAGCAAAATCACTCTTTTGCATCACAACGCGTTTCTCGCCAGACAGAGCTTGGGCCTCTGGAGACGATTCAGGGCCATACTCTTGCCAGAGACGAAGCGTTACTGATTGAACATCATCGTCCCAAGCAAATATTCTGATTGTTGCTGAAGTACCTAGTTCTACCGCGCCTTTTGGATCTCTACAAACAATGTTTGAGGTATTGTGAAAAGCCTGCATTCTTACCAATCTCGACGACGTACATACCTGATAATCTCAGGGTGTAGTAAATGATACACGTCAAGATATTCATTTGCAGCGTTATGCCAACTAAAGTCCTCTGTCATCGCCTGTTTTACAAGATTTGCCCACGCTTGTTTATCGTTTCTATAAACATCGGCGGCGTACAGAATAATATCTGCCATTTCATCTGCGTTTTGATTAGCAAAACTAAAACCGGTTCCTTCTCCCGTAAACTGGTTGTATGGTTTTACAGAATCTGCCAGACCGCCCGTCTCGCGAACAACAGGAAGCGTGCCATAACGCATAGAAATCATCTGAGAAAGACCGCAAGGCTCAAACTCTGATGGCATCAAAAACATATCCGCACCTGCATACATGCGGTGAGAAAGCGCAATATCAAACTCAATACGTGCTGCCATACGGTTGCCATAGTGCTCATCAAAGAAGCGCATAGCATCTTCTTGTTCAGCGTCACCAGTTCCTAAAACAGCAACCTCAATACCTGCACAAATAAGACGGTCCATCGCATAGCGAATCAGGCCTAAGCCCTTCTGGTTGGTCAAGCGCGTAACCATTACCGCAAGAGGTACATCTGGATTTACCTCAAGGCCCAGCTCCTCTTGCAGCTGACGCTTACACTCAGCCTTACCTTCCATATGACGTGCCGAGAAGTTCTGTGGAATATAAGGATCACTTGCAGGTGACCACGCACCAATATCAATACCATTCAGGATGCCGCGCAGTACACTTTGACGGCGACGGAAGATATCATCCATTCCCTCTCCGAAGTGCTCTGTCTGCAGCTCACGGGCATACGTTGGGCTAACAGTGAGCAGATAATCGGAGTAGCAAAGTGCGCCCTTCATAAAGTTGATAGAGCTTGCGTCACACCTCAGTTGATCAACTGCAGCAGGAATATCAGCAAGACCAAGTACGTCGCTGAGCATCTTGTCAGTAAACTGGCCTTGGAACTTGACGTTATGAATGGAGAAGACCGTCTTAACGTTTTGGACCTCAGGGACGCCCTGATACTGCTCACGCAGAAATACGGGTGCCAGTGCCGTTTGCCAGTCATTGCAGTGCAGAACGTCGCAGGAGAGCTCTGGGACGTGTGCAATCAGCTCACACAGAGCCTTGGAGAAGAACGCATAGCGCTCTCCGTCATCAAAGTAGCCATAAAGGCCATCACGAGCAAAGTAAGACTCGTTATCTACAAAGTAAAAATCAACGCCTTCATGAACTAGATGCCACAGCCCACAATACTCAAAGCGCCACGAAAGAGGCACCTGAAGCTCGTAGACCTTCTTCATCTTTTGTTTCCACTCGGGCTTAATGGAGCTGTAGAGTGGCGAGATAACCGCCACTCTTGCTCCTACTTTTTTAAGTGCTTGTGGCAATGAACCCGAGACATCTCCAAGGCCGCCCGACTTGGAAAAAGGCGCCACCTCTGAACTTGCATAGACAACGCGAAGTTTGCGACGCTTGGAGACTTGGGACATTGTTACGCCACCCTCTTATTGTTTTTACGCTGAAGAAGAATTTCTTCGCTGGTACCACGAAGCTCAGTACCTGCAGGAATAATATTAGAACGGTCTACAATAGCGTGCTCGACTACAGAACCTTCCTTAACAATGCAACCTTCCATCACAATAGAATCGCGTACTACTGCGCCACGCTCAATGATGACGTTACGACCAAGGATGGAACCGGTAACAGATCCACGGATACGGCAGCCTGCAGAAATAGTAGAGTTACTTACCTTTGAGCCAATCTCAAATTTTGCAGGAGCGGTATCGTGAGCCTTTGTCTTAATGGAACGCTCTGGGGTAAAGAGCTCATTTGCTGGCATGGGGTTCAAAAGCTCCATGTTAGCCTGATAATAAGAGTTCTTTGAGAAGATAGATGCTACATGGCCCTCAAAGTGGAAGGTACGGACCTTAACACGGTTGTAGTCAGCATGAAGCGCCTCAAAGAGGTCAAGATAATCAGTAGCTCTATACCAATCAAGCATATCAATAAGCAGGTCACGCTTGATAATAAAGCAGTCAAGGGAAGCTTCATCTCCGCGCTGGACACCATTATGTGTCTTGACTACGCGGTCACCTTCAAGCTCAACACCAACAACATCTCTATCGTTATAACGAGTGGTGTAGGTCATCATGGTAATGTCCGCGTCAGACTCAAGATGCTGATCAAGCAGCTCGGTAAGATCAGCGTTGTAAACAAAGTTTGAAGTGGACAACAGAACATACTCTGCGTCAGTTCTCTCAAGATAAGGTCTGTTGGAAATCAGATCTCTGAGCAGGAAACGAGCGCCTGTGTGAGAGGTACCAAAAGCGGATCCTGGCAAGATAAACATGCCACCGCTCTTGCGGTCCAAGTTCCAGTCTTTACCAGAGCCAAGGTGATCAATGAGTGAGCGATAGTTAAATGGCATGATGACACCAACGGTACTAATGTCCGAATTAACCATATTTGAAAGAGGAAAATCCACCAGGCGATATCTTCCCAAGAAAGGCATGGATGCAATTGGGCGTACATCATTGGCGATTTCCATGTTAGTAGACGCATAATTGCAGGTAATAAGACCAATTACTCTATTCATTATTGCTCACCTCTTTCGACTACTACATCATTTCCAACAACAGCAATCTCCTTGTTCAAATCAGAGCTGCCAATATGGACGTTCTTCTCGACCACAGCGTTCTCGCCAAGAATTGCACGAATAACCACCGCACCAGGTTTAACTTCTGCGCCAGGAAGAAGTACGGAGTCAATAACGCGCGCTCCCTCACCAATAACGGCATCGGTAGACAAAATTGAATGGCGAGAATAACCAAAGATCTGGCATCCGTTGCTTACCAGACAGTCGTCTACCTCTCCAAAAGCGCCAATGTACGCTGGTGGACGGGTGGAAGCATTAGACAAGATAGGGAACTTGTCCGAGAAGATGTCAAACTTAGGCTCAGAGCCAAGCAGATCCATGCTGGTCTCATGATAGCTTGCAATAGTACCTACATCACGCCAGAAGCCCTCAAAGCGATAAGCAAAAAGACGTTTACCATCATCAAGCAACGTCGGAATAATATCGCCGCCAAAGTCATGAGAAGATTCAGGGTTCTTTGCGTCCTCACGCAAAGTCTCAAGAAGCAGGTCTGTGCTAAAGATATAGATTCCCATGGACGCCAGGTTGGACTCTGGCTCTTTGGGTTTCTCGGAAAACTTGGTGATCCTATCCTCATCATCAATGGACATGATGCCGAAGCGAGAGGTCTCTTCCCAAGGAACAGGCATGACGGCAATCGTAAGGTCTGCGTTGTTCTTCTTATGGCAGGCGAGCATCTCGCCGTAGTCCATACGGTAAAGCTGATCGCCAGAGAGAATTAGTACGTAATCAGGGTTATTCTGCTCAATGTAACCAATATTCTGGGTGACGGCATCTGCGGTTCCCGCATACCATGCACCACCAGACTGTGTTGCGAAGGGAGGCAGAATTGAAATTCCACCACCGCGCTCATCAAGGTCCCAAGCACTACCTGATCCCACGTAAGAGTGAAGCAAATACGGACGATACTGTGTCAAAACACCTACCGTAGAAATTCCTGAATTTGCGCAGTTGGATAATGCAAAGTCAATAATGCGGAACTTGCCACCAAACGAGACAGCAGGTTTAGCTACTTTTGAGGTCAGAGCACCTAAGCGGCTTCCCTGTCCTCCTGCAAGTAGCATTGCAAGACATTCCCTTTTGCTCATATCCAAATCTCCTCTCTCCCCAACAGAGGTCTTTATTCTCAACGTCTTACGACGATTGAACCTAAATGCAGATCCTTACACGTGCCAAATATCTTCCATGTACTCCCTGATAGTTCTATCAGCGGAGAAGAAACCAGAGTTTGCAGTATTGTGAAGTGCGCGAGCATTCCAGCTACGACGATCTGCATAGGACTGAGTAAGTTCTTCCCATGCCTTCACGTAGGCGTCAAAGTCAATAAGCACCAGGTCAGGATCATTGTTAATCAGCAGATAGTCGTGAATTGACTCAAAGTTGCCAGAGAGTCGGCTCAACGAGCCATCGGTCAGCATATTTACAATGCGAGCCAGTGTTGGGTTCTGGTTAAGCAGGTTTTGTGCAAAGTAGGTGCCGGAAGCATATACCTCTTGGACCTCGTCTGCACGAAGACCAAAAATCTTGATGTTCTCTGGTCCTGCAAGCTCAGAGATCTCAATATTCGAACCGTCATATGTTCCAAGGGTCAGAGCCGCATTCATCATAAGCTTCATGTTTGAGGTACCAGAAGCCTCTGCACCAGCAACCGAAATCTGCTCTGAAATATCAGATGCAGCATAGATAAGCTGTGCATTTGAAACAGCAAAGTTTGGAATAAAGACAATCTTCAGACGACCCTCAATGCGCTCGTCGTTGTTAACCACGTCTGCAACGGAGTGAATAAGTCGAATGACTTCCTTTGCAAAGGTATAGCTCTGAGCAGCTTTGCCCGAGAAAATAAAGGTTGTTGGAGCTGGCTTATAGCTTGGATCATCAAGCATACGGTTGTAGAGATACAAAATCTTAAAGACATTAAGCAGCTGACGCTTATATGCATGGAAGCGTTTTACCTGCGTATCAAAGATGGTATTGGTATCCATCTCAACACCAGTTGTCTTCTTGACGTATGCAGCAAGACGCTCTTTTTCTTCTTTCTTTGCAGCGTCCATCTTGTCCAAGAACTCAGCATTGTTCTCAAAAGCAGAAAGCTTCTGAAGCTCATTGGCATCATCAAGCCAGCCGGTACCAATAGCCTCAGTAATAAGCTTTGCGTAAGCGGTATTTGCCTGTGCCAAGAAGCGACGGTGGCAGATGCCGTTAGTCTTGTTATTAAAGATTTCTGGACGAAGCTTGTAGAAGTCCTTCAAAACACTCTGCTTCAAAATGTTAGTGTGCAGATCAGATACACCGTTAACCGAGTGGCTAAACAAAATAGAGAGGTTAGCCATACGAACGGTGTTATCCCACAACACAGCTGTTGAGGCGAGAAGTTCGGTGTTGCCGTTAGAGTCAACAAGCAGCTGCTCCTTATAGCAACGATCAACCTCGTCGATAAACATATACAAGCGAGGAAGCAGCTCACGGAAGGTGTTAATAGGCCACTTCTCAAGAGCCTCAGGCATAACGGTGTGGTTGGTATAAGAAATTGCGTTTCTCGCGATATCAAATGCCTCGTTAAAGTCAACGCCATGGTCATCGACAAGCAGACGCATAAGCTCTGGTCCGCACATTGCTGGGTGCGTATCGTTAGTGTGGATACAGACGTGATCTGCAAAGTGTTCCCAATCCTCGCCGTACTTATCCTTATAAGCACGAAGAATGGTCTGAAGACCAGCGGAAACAAACAAATACTCCTGCTTTAAGCGAAGAATGCGTCCGTGCTCACCAGAGTCATTTGGATACAGAATGGTTGAAATTGCCTCAACGTCAGAGCGGAACTTATTAGCACGGGCATAATCGCCGGCGTTAAAAGCATCAAGATCAAAGTCTTCCTCTGCTGGCTCTGCAGACCAAAGACGCAGCTTATTTACGGTCTTTGCGCCATAGCCAACAATAGGCACATCGTATGGAACAGCCCTTACTACCTGGCCACCCTCTTGCGAGAACCAGAAATTGCCATTCTCGTCCTCATGCCTTACAACTGTGCCACCAAAGCGCACCAGTACGCTAGAATCGTCTTTTCTGACTTCCCATGGATATCCATTTGCCAGCCAGTTATCGGTACGCTCTACCTGGCGTCCATCCTTAATCTCCTGGCGGAAGAGACCATAACGGTATCTCATGCCGTTACCAAAGCCAGCCATGCCCTCGTGCGCCATGGAATCAAGGAAACAAGCGGCAAGTCTACCCAGACCACCATTGCCAAGGCCAGGGTCTACCTCCTGAGCAGCAAGCTCCTGAAGCGAAGTACCCATTTCTTTAAGGCCCTCTGCAACAACGTCGGTGATACCAAGATTGAGTAGATAATTCTCAAGTAGTGGTCCTAGAAGGAACTCAAGAGAGAAGTAATAGACCTGCTTGTCAGCATGAATATAGGAGGTTGACTGAATTTCTCGCGCCTTTTCTGCAATGAGGTGGGCAAGAACGTTATAGCGCTCCTGATCAGTGCATTCTCCATAGTATTTACCAAGAATCTTGATGAACTTATCGCGATACTGCTCTTCAAAGTCTTGTTTATCGGTAAAAATGTTTTGTCCGTTATTTACGGCCATGCTTCCCCCTCTTTGGAAGTTCTTTCTCAAACGCTAAAACAATGCCACCAAGCGGAGGAACAGACAGCTCTACCGAATAATCTCTTCCATTCCACGCCACTGGCTTGGTGGAAAGTTTCTTAGTATTCACAATACCCGAACCGCCAAATTCTTTTGCGTCGGAATTGAATACTTCTTTCCACACACCTGCAGAAGGCATGCCTAAACGGAAGTTCTGATGGGTTGCAACGTCAAAATTGATGAGAATAACCAGGTCCTCGGAAGGCTTTCTTCCGTGACGAACAAACGAGATGATTGATTGCTCATTATTGTCTGCGTCAATCCAATCAAATCCACGGTTGTCGTAGGCATACTGCCAAAGTCCTGGATGATTCTTATAGAAATGATTAAGAGCCTTAATAAATGCCTGCTGATGAGCGTGAGTTGGATACTCCTCAGTCAAGTAATACTCAATACCCTCGTAGTAGCGCCACTCAATAAACTGCGCAATCTCGTTGCCCATAAAGTTGAGTTTAGCGCCCGGATGAGTCATCTGATGAAGTGCCAGAGCCCTCATGCCAGCAAACTGTCTCCACCAATCCCCTGGCATACGCTGAATAAGGCTACACTTACCATGAACAACCTCATCATGGCTGAATGGCAGCACAAAGTTCTCGTTGAACTGGTACATGCTAGAGAAGGTCAGAAGACGGTGGTTGCCTGGTCTATAAGGGAAATCAGTCTGACAATAGTGCAGCGTATCATTCATCCAGCCCATGTCCCATTTAAGGTTAAAGCCAAGTCCTCCAACCTCGGGAGGATAGGTAACCAGCGGCCATGCTGTGGACTCTTCTGCAATCATAAGAACGTCAGGATGCTCTTTCTGAGCAGTCTCATTACAAAGACGCAGAAAAGCACTTGCATCCAAATCTTCCTCTGTGCCCTTATGGTTAAAACGCTTCTGAGAAGGATCGTCGATACCAAAATTCATATACAACATGCTACTGACGCCATCGACACGAATGCCGTCAGCGTGATACTCATTCAGCCACATGAGTAGGTTGGAAACAAGGAAGCTTCTAACCTCACCACGAGTAAGATTAAACTTAAGAGTTCCCCAGTTAGGATGCTCTTTTTCTTCAAAGAGCCTAGTGCCATCAAACTCTGCAAGACCATGAGCGTCTTTGCAGAAGCCTCCTGGGACCCAGTCTAAAATGACACCGATGCCAGCCTGATGGCAGCAATCAATAAAGTGTTTGAACTGGGCAGGATTGCCATACCTTGAGGTGGGAGCAAAATAACCCGTTACCTGATAACCCCAAGATCCATCAAAAGGGTGCTCCATAACGGGGAGAAGTTCGATGTGGGTGTAGCCCATCTCTTTAACGTAAGCTACCAGCTCTTCTGACAATTCATCATAGGTGTAGAAAGCATCTACGTTGGTATCAAAGTAGTCTTTAGGTTCTTCAGCCTGCTTTGCAGCTTCTGCACCAGCAGAATCTTCCTCTTGGGCAGTCGGGTCAGTATGCTGCTTCCAGCTTCCAAGATGAACTTCAAAGATGTTAAGAGGACTATGCAGGAACTTAAGCGATGCACGCCTTTTCATCCATGCATCGTCTTCCCAAACGTACACGTCTGGGTCAAACGTAATAGATGCCGTATGTGGCCTGACCTCCGCATAGGTACCATAGGGGTCAGCCTTAAAAATCTTCTGTCCAGAAGCGGATACAATCAAGAATTTATACAATACTTCCGAGGTGATTCCTGGAATAAAGCCTTCCCAGATTCCGCCGTATTTTGAACGAGAAAGAACGTTGACGGTATCATCCCAATTATTAAAATCTCCAACAACAGAGACAGAGGCCGCATTGGGTGCCCAAACCGCAAAATGATAGCCTTCAACTCCATCTTCTTGAACCGCAGGGTGTGCACCTAATTTCTTGTGGCTCTGGAACCATTTTCCTTGTGCAAACAAGTATGCATCCTGGTCACTTACTGCTAACGATGCATTTAACTCTGCCATGCTCACCTCCGCGCTTACCAATGAAATCTACGTATCTTGTAGATTTGTTATCCATAAAGACTCGTAGTTGATAGTTACTAAGATAAACCATTACAAGGTAAAACACGGTAACAAACACTCAATATGTCTTTCACCGATAAAAAACAACCGTACACGTTATTTTTTGTTTTACCGATTTTTGTTAATAATAGTGAATAAAAATTGCAACTAAGAGAAATGGCAGCTTATCCAAATAAACTGCCATTTGATACATAAACTTTTTATATAACCGTGAAATATCTTTTGAAAAGATCCCTCTCGAAAACAATCTCTCTAAAGCAACCTTACTAAGCTTCTTGCAACTACATCTTGCGTGGTACCGCCGTCTCAGCTGAAGGAGCATGTGCAGCAATTACATCAAGAGCTGCTGCCTCTTGATCCTTCTCGCCAGAAGCAACTGCCCTACCGTATGCATCGGTATCAAGAATTGCCTGACGGAAACGATCAGTGGTAAAGCCATAAGGAGCGCGACCCCACTCGTTGGTCTTCTGAGCTCGCTCAACAATGATGTCCAAATCAGCGTCAACAGATTCTGGAGTAATGTCCAGATTGGCCAAGGTGGTTGGGAGGCCAAGCTTTCTATTAAGCGCCACCTGCTCCTCAAGTGCCTTAAGGTTGCCGTCAAAGGCATAAAGGACGCAGGTACCAAAGGAAACAACCTCACCATGAAGGTGTTTCTCGCCACGCTCGCCCAGAGCAGTAAAGGCATTGTAGAAGGCATGAGCGGTTGAGGAATTGAAGTAATACGCACCACGCTCAGCACCAAGATTGGTGGTCATATTAGACACAATACCAGCAGTCACAATGATGTTCAGAACAACGTTCTCAAACGCCTCAGAGACAACGCCGGCGCGCTTATCTGCCAGTGCCTGCTCTGCATTATCAAACAGAGGCTCAATGCAGGCACCAGCGGCAAGAGCTCGTCCCATAAGAGGGCTGTGGAGCAGCTCAACTTCTCTGGAAGAAAGTTCAACCTCAGGACCTTTAGAGAAGGCATCGCCAATTCCTGCCCAGAAGTACTCATCAGGGCTCTCTGCAATAATCTGCGTATCAATAAAGGTATGAACAGGAAGCTCAGCAGGAATAAAGTACGTATCTGCAGAACCATCCTCTTTATAGAAAACAGCAATTCTTGTTACAGGAGCGCAGTTAGAAGCAAGTGTTGGGAAGGTAAAGTATGGCTTGTCCAGGATGGTTGCAATCTCTTTACCCTCATCAATTGCGCGACCGCCGCCAACAAGGAAGAGCATATCAGCAGCAATAACCTCAGGCATTGCTGCAATTCTCTTGGCATTTGCGTGCGTAGAGTTAGTGCCGTAAGAAATCCAAGAAGAGATAGAAACCTCAGAACCCGCAAGTGCAGCCTCAAGCTTTGGACGTGCCTTCTCCATTGCAGTTGGTCCACCAATGACTACGGCATTTTTGCCAAAGCGCTTAACAATGTGCAGTACCGACTTATAAGCATCAACACCAATGGTGTATGAAGGCAGATACTCTGTAAATGTACCGCGAGATTCCATCTTTTCCATAGCGTCCTCCAAAACCTATCTCAGAAAAGCGAGAATATAACTTTAACTGAATTAGTTATGTTTTTGCAGCATAAATCCTTGAACTAGTGTGTCTTCTGCCTCTTTATAGGCTGACGAGAAAAACTCTGTATCAAGCATTTGATACTGCGGGGAGCTCACACTATTCTGGCGATTCTCCTCTGCAATGCGCTGTATAACCTGAAGTGTTTGCTCAACATCTGAATGTGTAAACCCATACTGTGGATGAGCCGCGGCAACTGCAAAGAGCTCATCAGATGCTTCTGGCAGACAATTCATATCAAGCGAGCGCCCGTAAATATCAAAATCTGCTTGCTTACGAATACGTGCATCTTCTCCTGTCGGAATATGATGAGCACGCAAAAATGCCCGTGTATGTGCGTTATACACGTGGTCGCAAACAAGGTGGCACCAAATGCCCACGATAAGCTCTCTGAGCTGGCGCTGATCTACTAAGCTGCGCTGCTCATCTGAGCAATAACTCACATTTGGCTGGATAAAGTCAGTCTGTAGCAGATACTCGGCTGGGTTAAGACCACCCATAAAATTTCGCTGATACCGCTTATAACTTGGAATAGGCAAGCTACCTGGATACGATTGATGGCTTCGGCCATATCTCACCTTGTGAGAATAGTCTGGAACCATAAAGCCAACGTGCACATCAGGAGCAACATTTCCAAGCAGAAATGCATCAGGGTAGTGAATATCTACACCCAAGCAACCGGCTCCTTTCTCAAGGAGCCGGTCAGCATGAGCAATATGTACGTTCCAACTTGGCACTACAATTACCTGCTTATCCGCGAATTTCTCCGCCGGTAGAACGAAGAACCTTCTCCACAAGCTTTGTGTGGGTCTTCTCGACCTCTTCTGAAGTAAGCGTTCTGTCGTCTGCGCGATACGTGAGCGAGAAGGCCATGGACTTCTTGCCCTCACCAACACGCAGCGAATCGCGGTACACGTCAAAGAGTCTGATGTCGCATAGGAGCTTGCCACCAGCAGACTTCAAACGCTGAACTAGCTGCTCTGCAGTGACGCTCTCGTCAACAACAATTGCCAGGTCAATGGAGATACCTGGGTAGGTTGGAGGCTCCACAATAGGAAGGTCTTTCTGAGAAAGACGCAAAAGCGACGCAACAGAAATCTCAAAGGCGATGACGGGAACCTCAATGTCAAAGTTCTGGAGCGACAAAGGATGAATGTTTCCAACCCAACCGATTGTCTCGCTACCTGCAAGAATCTCAGCAGCGCGACCAGGCTGCAGCCAACCGTATTGCTCTGGCTCAGCTACACGGAAACGAACCTTAGGGATGCGAAGTGCCTCAAGCAGGCCCTCAACAATACCCTTGGCGTCAAAGAAATCGTAGGCTGGATACTTAGCATTCCAAGCGTCATCTGCTGGACGACCAACCAATACGCCACAGACATAGCTTGGCTCATCTGGCTGGCTCTTATCCTTATGTCCAAAGAGCACACGACCCAGCTCATACATGGCAATATTAGAGACACCATGAGCAAGGTTGTATGCAATAGAGCGCAGAAGACCTGGAACAATGGAGCGACGCATCTCAGACTGGTCAGCAACAAGTGGGCTCATAACCTTTACAGGGACGCCTCTTCCCTCTTCGCTCATACCAAGCTTAGAGAGGTCATCTGGACTTGCAAACAAATATGACTTTGTCTCGTTGAGGCCAAGGGAGCGCAGCGTACGGCCAATCTTTCTAATCTGACGCTGATCTGAAGTCAAACCGCCTGCATGGTTTCTAGCAGCAGGAAGCGTAGCCTCAATATCACCTTCACCCCACAGGCGAACAATCTCCTCAATAAGGTCAACCTCGCGCGTAAGATCTGGGCGGTTTGTAGGAGCAATAACGCTCAGCTCTCCGTTGTCTGCTGGAGCAACCTTGCAGCCAAGGCGCGTAAGGCGAGAAACCATAAACTCTTCTGGAATTTGAGCACCTGCAAGAGCGCAAACGCGCTCTGGGCGAAGCGTGATAGTTACTGCCTCTTTTACCTTTGGATATACATCAACAATACCAGGGCAAACCTCAGCACCACAGCACTCCTCAAAGAGTGCTGCTGCAATATCTGCAACAGATGCGCAACCGTTTGGATCCACAAGACGCTCGTAGCGAATAGAAGCCTCGCTCATCAGATCAAGGTTTCTGCTGGTACGGCTAATGTGGCCGTTTTCAAAGACAGCGGATTCCAAAAGGACATCAACGGTATTCTCGGTAATCTCAGAATCCAGGCCACCCATAACACCAGCAAGTGCAATAGGAGTTTTACCGTTATCTGTGATGACCGTCATATCGGACGTGAGCTCGCGGTCTTCTCCGTCAAGCGTCACAATGTGCTCACCGTCTTCTGCAGCACGAACCACAATGTGATACTTGCCATCTTCCTTGGTAAGTTTTCCAAGGTCAAAAGCGTGTAGAGGCTGGCCGGTCAGATACATAACGTAATTGGTAACATCAACAACGTTGTTAATAGAGCGACCACCACAAGCCGTAACGCGACGAGCGAGCCACTCAGGGCTTGGGCCAATCTTAACGTTACGAACCACGCGAGCAGTGTACCTTGAGCAGAGCTCAGGGTCAGCAATAGTAACATCTACCTGCTCAGATGCATCTGCACCAGACTCAGAGACAACACTTGGCAGCTCAATGTGGGTGTCGATGTCATACATTGCAGAAACCTCAACAGCCATACCAGTCATAGAAAGGCAGTCGGGGCGGTTAGGGGTAATCTCGCAATCAAGAACTACATCAGACATGCCCAGGTAATCGGTAAGAGGTACACCAATTGGAGCATCCTCGGGAAGAATCATAATGCCGCTCTGGTCATCGCCAAGACCAAGCTCTCGAGAAGAGCAGTTCATGCCGCAAGACTCAACGCCACGCAGCTTGGACTTTTTAATCTTAAAGTCTCCAGGAAGCACCGCACCGATCATTGCCGTAACAATGTGGTCTCCCTGATTAAAGTTCTGAGCACCGCAAACAATCTGTAGAGGAACAGGATTTCCGTCCTTATCTACATTGTTTTTACCCACGTCAACCAGGGTAACGTACATATGATCAGAATCAGGATGAGGCTCTTTGCTTACAACCTGAGCAGTAACAACATGGTCAAGATTTGCGCCGACACGCTCTATAGCCTCAACCTCAGTACCAGTGCGCACAAACTCGCGCTCAAGGTCTTTTGGGTCCTGAGGAAGATCAACGAGCGTCTTCAGCCATTCATAAGATACACGCATGTGATTGCCTTTCTAATAAGACGCCGATGATTAGAACTGACGCAGAACTCTCTGGTCACCAGAGATGAGCATGCGCAGGTCAGGAAGGTCATAACGGAGCGCTGCAACACGCTCAACACCAATGCCAAAGGCAAAGCCTGTGTACTTCTCGGAATCAATACCGCAGTACTTGAAGACATTAGGGTCAACCATGCCGCAACCAAGAATCTCAAGCCAGCCCGTGTTCTTGCAGAAACGGCAACCCTCACCGTGGCAAACACCACAAGAAACGTCTACCTCGCAGCTTGGCTCGGTGAATGGGAAGAAGTGAGGACGATAGCGTGTAGCGCGGTCCTTACCAAAGATCTCTCGAGTAAAGTGATCAAGGGTACCTTTGAGGTCGCCAAAGGTGATTCCCTCATCAACAACAAGGCCTTCCATCTGCGTAAACTGAGGCAGGTGGTTAGCATCTGCTGTGTCAGGACGGAATACCGTGCCAGGACAAATCATGTAAATAGGAGGCTCTTTTGTCTCCATGGTGTGCACCTGAACGCCAGAAGTCTGTGTACGAAGAAGAACGTCAGACTCGCCCAGTACGTGCGATTCCTTTCCTTCTGGTGCATTATCCACTACATAGAACGTATCCTTACCAGAACGGCTTGGATGATCCTCTGGAGCATTCAGAGCTGTGAAGTTGTAGTAGGTGGTCTCAACATAAGGGCCTGTCTCAATGGTGTAGCCCATGCTGATAAAGATGTCTTCCATCTCCTCACGCACCTGCTCAATGAGGTGCTGAGTACCAGGGCTCAGACGACGACCTGGAAGGGTAATATCAGTTGCCTCAGCATTAAGCTGGGCTTCAAGGGCTTCTCGCTTTAAGGCAAGCTGACGCTCTCGAATAGCGGTCTCAACGTTAGCACGAACGGTATTTGCAAGCTGACCCATTTGAGGGCGCTGATCTGCGGGAACCTGACCCATCATACGCATAATTGCTGTAAGAGAGCCCTTTTTACCCATTGATGCAACGCGTACCTTCTCAAGCGCTTCAAGGTTTGTTGCCTTAGCAATTCCTTCAAGTACTTGCTCGCGAATTGCCGAGAGTTCCTCAGACATTCCCATGTAATTACCCTTTCAATAGAAAACCGTCCCTGAGCATATGCCCAAGGACGGAAAATTTCCGCGGTACCACCTCGGTTGATTGCGCAGTTTTCTCTCTGTGCAATCCACTTAAAAGCCTAGTCTCGTTAGGCGGACGACTTCCCTACTGAGCAGTGACTGCCGTTCAAGTTGTAGCTCGGGAGTGAACTCTACCAGCGCTGTGCAGGTGTTTCTCAACCACGAACACCCTCTCTGTTCACAACGTGCTCCGGCAAACCTCTCCGTCAACGCACTTTGTTCAGAGTATCACACTGTGCGAGTTTTGAGCAGCAGCACAACCCTTTTTACCAGAAAGATAAACAAAAGCGTAACAACCGCGAGAAGAACAATGGTTCCTCCAGGTTTAAGGCCAAGCTCATAGGAGACAACAAGTCCACCAAGTGAGGTTAGCATGCCCACCGTGCTTGCATACAAACAACATTGCTTCCAGCTGCGGGAAATCTGCAAAGCACAGGCAACAGGAACCACCATCATGGATGAAACAATAAGTGAGCCAACCGTTCTTGCTGCTACGGCAACCACCAAAGCTACTGCGATAACAAAGCCAAAATTGATAAGACTTACGGGTACACCAACACAACGTGCATGACGCTCGTCAAAAGACATCAAGAAGAGTTCTTTTCTGAGAAAGAAACAAAAAGCAACAGCAAGCACGCTAATGACCACAATCATCTGAACTTCTTGCTCGCTTACGGTCAGGATAGAGCCAAACATAAAGCTATTGAAGCTTGATGAGTTAGGAACAAAACCAGACAACACACCTGCTAGACCAATACCAGCTGCCATCACAATGGCAACGGCAAGCTCTGACTGGTCTTTGAAGTGACGACGCACTCCCTCAACACAAAGCGCACCACCCAAGCAAGCGGCTATTGCTCCAGCAACAGGATTAATACCTGCAATCATGCCGCCTGCAACACCTGCAAGAGAGGTATGTGAAAGAGCATCGCCAATCATAGAAAGGCGCTTCAATACAACCGTAACGCCTACCAGCGGGATAATTGCTCCCAGAAGAATTCCCACAAGAATTCCTCGCTGCATAAATACGTATTCAAACATTTATGCCCTCCTCTCATGCGAGTCTTGGGCATCTTGAACAACGTCGGACGCAGGACCAAGGGACTCCGTTAAAGCAAAATCATCTAATTTTCCGCGATTGTGGTCGTGGACATGATGAGAGTCAAGGTCACAGTGAGCTCCATGAACTGCACAGTGATTATGACCGTGACCTCTACCAGCAATTTCTATAGCTTTGTGGTCGGCAACCTCAATGACTCGACAAGCCAGGGCATCAAGAGCTGCAAGATCATGGGTAACAATGAGTACCGCAAGATCTCGAGCAGCATGAGCTTCTCGCACTAAGTTATAGAAGTGATTGCGGCTCTCTTTATCAAGACCAGTTGTAGGCTCGTCCAAGATAAGCAATGAAGGATTTCCTACCAGCGCGCAGGCAAGGCGAACTCTCTGGAGCTGTCCTCCAGAGAGTTCCCTAATAATACGCGTGGAAAAGTCAGTCATACCTACAAGGTCAAGTGCCTCAAGCGTGCGCTCGCGACGCTCTTTTGCGCTCATCTTTACCTTTTTGGCACGAGCATACTGACTTGCATCTACTAGCTCGACGACGCTTGCAGGAAAGCGATTAACCGATTCTGAAGGCAGCTGTGGGACATAGCCTACACGCTCCCAGTCTTTAAACCGAGTCGAGGACGTTCCAAAAAGAAGTGACTTACCACTTGTAGGTTCAAGCTCACCCACCACAATACGAGAGAGCGTAGATTTACCTGCGCCGTTATCACCAATAAGCGCGCAAATCTCACCTTGATGAACGTCTAAATTTACATCGCTTAAGACACGCGTCTTCTTGTAAGAAAAACTCACGTCTTGAAGCGAGATGGCTATCTGACTTTCCTGCAACACGTCCTCCAAACATCCAGCCTAAGCTGGCAACACACTATGCGAGAGCGCCCTCAAGAGCCTTGAGGTTCTCGCGCATAACAGAGAGGTAATCCTCGCCTGCCTTGAGCTCGTCATCAGTAAGTCCCTCAAGTGGGTTAAGCTCTTCAACACGAGCTCCTGTTGCCTCAGCAATTGCCTGAGCAACCTTAGGGCTTACCAATTCTTCAGTAAAAATAACCTTTACATTATGCTCTTTTACGAACTCAGTAATCTCTTTCATTTCCTGAGCATTTGGCTCTGCATCTGCCTCAACACCCTCAATAGGCATCTGAGTGAGACCATAAGCCTCGCACAAATAACCAAATGCCTGGTGAGAAACAACAATGGTCTTGTTAGGTAGTGAATCCAGACCCTTGTGGAACTCACTATCAAGCGTATCAAAGTCTGCATTTGCTTTATCAAGATTGGCAGCATACTCTGACTTGTGCTCAGAGTCCTTCTCGGAAAGAGCATCACAAATATTCTTCATCTGAATCTTTGCATTCAGAGGGCTCAGCCAAACGTGAGGATCGGTTCCACCATGGTCATGGTCGTGATCATGGTCATCTTTCTTCTCCTCATGATCGTGATCATCGTCCTCTTCAAGCTCAAGAAGCTTGACATCTTTGCTGGTCTCAACTGCTGTAAGTTTTGTGCCAGAACCAAGTCCATCAAGTACGTCCTTGACCCAGTGCTCCATACCAGCACCGTTGTAAATTAAGAAGTCTGCTTCCTGGATAGTCTTCATATCCTTGCTGGATGGCTCCCAATCATGTGGCTCAGTACCTGCTGGAACGAGGCATGTTACCTCAGCATGATCGCCAGCAATGCGCTTTGCAAAATCGTACATAGGATAAAAACTTGCAACAATGCTGAGCTTCTTCTGGTCTTTGTTATCAGAAGCTCCTTCTTGCTTTTGAGCCTCAGGCTTGCAGCCAGCAAGAATAGCACTCACTCCAAAAGCGGAAGCTACAAGTGCGCTACGACGAGAAACGGTTGGATTCAAATTCATGTTACATCTCCCAAAACTATAAAAACCAATACGGTGTAGTGCCAAATTCTTCAAACAAAATCGTGCGATTGTCCTCACTACCAAGCATAAAAACATGGCGAGAAACCCATGTTTCTCCTCACTTCTTTGTCTTTCTACTCACTTCTCATCATCTGAACATGCATTCATGCTTCCCCTTTAGCACGAAAGCGGGCTGTCTTCCGACAGTCCGCTTTCTAAAAGTTAGCCTTAGTATACATATTCCAATTCAAGTCAACGATAAATTTCTTATCTTTTCCGCAAACGGAATTGGAATAAACAGGTTAACTGTTTTATCTCTTGCTAACCTACTGATCTTTCTCCGCATACGGAGTAATAATCAAATCTCCACTATTATACTCACCCAAATAAACCTCTGAAGCAGACTTATAACCTTGATGCTCAAGTTCTCTTTCAAGCCAATTCTCTTCCAGGTCCAGCGTCTCAAGAATGTTCGTCTGAACTTGTCCGTCAGTAATAAGCGGGAATCTAACGTTCTCTTCTCCTTTTTTAACAATAATCAACTGTCCATTTTGCTCAAGAATGGCACGCTTAACGTCTGAGATATAATTCACTCCTGCCTGGCGAAGCTTCAGCGACACATCGTAGGCAGTGAGACCCATAGACCTACAGTTGTCTACAAGCAGCTTGCCCTTATCAATAACAATAACAGGACGTCCATCAATCAACTGCTTGACCAGCATATTGTTTGTTCTCAACCATTTGAGAACCATAACAATAATGAGCCAAATAAGCAGGACAAGAGTGAACTGCAAAATGGTAATTGAACTGTTGTAGATCATGCCACCAACAATGCCGCCAAGTACAAAGTTTTGAACCTGGTCAATTGCTGCAGTTGGTGCTAGGTTTCCTTTTCCGCTGACGTTAATTGCCAGAACAAGCGAGAAAAGACCGATGCACAATTTAATGGCAACTTCTAAATAAAAGTTCATCGATCTACTCCTCTACATGCTTAATGTCATTACCAATGAGATTGATCTGCTCAATAACATAGTCATTCTCGGTATTTTTCAAAACGTGATAATACTTACCGTCAACCTCAAGATACGAGGGATTTCCTTGGCTATCAAAGGCAACGTACACGTGGTCAAAATCAACCTCAAGACGTCGAGCGAAGCTTTCTTGTGAGGAAACAATTGACTCATAGTGCTTACTTGTCTGATTGACCTCTAGCACACGATCAAGCTGTAGAAGTCCAAGAAAGATTAATGAGAACAGCGCAATAAGCGCCAGCTCACGATACTTAGAATTCTTTCTATCACGCATGTAATGCACAAGCGAGAAGATCATTAGAAGTGCAACAAGGCCAAATAGAACAAGCTGAGTCCAGTCAAATACTGTTGCATGGTGAATTAAATAGTTATGGGAATAGAACTCCATAGGCTTCCTTTAGTTTGCATTACTCAAGATTTGCTGCTTAAGCCTTGTAAACGCTCTTTCCTCCAAGGAACGTCTCTTCAAGCTGAAGATCTTTTGTAACAACAATAAAGTCAGCATCATATCCAGGACGGATGAAGCCACAAACATCATCAATTCCACAAGAGCGAGCTGGGTTTTCTGAAGCCATACGAACCGCTTCTTCAGCAGAAACAATACCCCAGTCAAAGACGTTCTTCACGCCTTCAAACAGACGAAGGATTGAACCAGCAAGGCTATGAGACTCATCCATCAGACGAGCAGTTCCACCTTCAACAACAACAGGGAAATCGCCTAGTTTGTACTGTCCATTAGGCATACCACCTGCACGCATGCAGTCTGTAATAAGAACGGTATGGTCATATCCCTTTGCATTTACCAGAGCGCGAACAGCAATAGGATTAAGGTGATGGCCGTCGCAAATAGCCTCTGCATAGGTACCGTGGGTGGTCATTGCAGCGCCAACCATACCTGGCTCACGGTGGTGAAGACCGCTCATGCCGTTATAGGTATGAACAAAGATGTCTGCACCAGCGTTTACGCAGGCAAGAGCTTCCTCATACGTTGCATCGGAGTGACCAAGTGCAACATGAACACCGCGGTCTGCCATCTCTGCACAGAACTCTGGAGCGCCATCGCGCTCTGGAGCAATAGCAATCTTGGCAATCCAGCCGTCGGCACGCTCCTGCCACTCATCAAAGACCTCTACATCTGGATCAAGGAAGTACGCAGGATTCTGGGCACCCTTGTGTTTCTCGGTAAAGAAAGGTCCCTCTAGGAAGATGCCCTGGATGCGAGCAGCATCAATGCCGTTTGCCGCAATTCCCTCTGCTGCATCAGCAACGGACTCACAAGCATCGCCAGTTTGCTCAACACTTGCGGTTAGTGTTGTTGGAAGCCAAGAAGTTACGCCGTTAGAGAGCAGACCCTGGGCAATCTCAATGACGCCATCAGGATCGCAGTCCATAATATCGTGGTCCAGAAAGCCATGGATATGGGTATCAACAAGGCCAGGTGCCACCCAAGAACCAGTGCGGTCAATAATCTCGCAGTCTGGCTTCTCTTTAGTGAAATGACCAAATACACCGTCTTCTACGAGCAAATATCCTGGACCAGAAGTTGCTCCTGGCAAAAAGAACTTATCTGCTTTAACTGCAAATGTACTCATACGTACCTCAATCATTCTCAAAAGGACGCGCCATAGGCACGTCCTTCTTAGTAATTCCTATAGTGAGTGAATTGTAACACCCTTAACCACTCGATTAACCTGACCAGTTGGAGAAGGTGTGTCTGGTTTGTTATTGACACGAACTGAGTTCAAGAGTGCCACGACTTGAGCAACCATTACAAAAGGCAGAGCCAAATAAGGTGCTGGTAGAGGCTCTGTAAATACTGGTAGACTAAATGTTCTTCCCGTAAAGTTTGTTGCCCCCTCTTGCTCAATACCAATGGTCAGAGCAGCAATCTGGTCTCCCTTAATCTCGTCAAGAATATCCAGATCATATTGACGCGTATAAGGGTTATTGGAAACAAAATCAAACACCAGGGTGTGTTCGTCGACAAACGACTTTGGTCCGTGACGATATCCCATCGAGGAATCCCACGACGTTGCATTAATACCAGCTGCAAGCTCCAAAATCTTAAGCTGAGCCTCATGAGCAAGACCCACAAAAGGACCAGAACCCAGATAGGTAATGCGGTTGAAATCGCTCTTAAGCCACTCAGCAATCTCTTCCTCGCGCTCAATTACCTGCCTACCCAGCTCAGCAGCATCAGAAATCCAAGCCTTCTTCTGTGAGTCATCAGCACTATCAAATACAAGAGTAGCAAGAAGTGTCATACAGCTATAAGAGCCGGTCATGGCAAAGCCCTGGTCATTTGCACCAGGAATAAGAAGTAGCAATGTATCGTCTTTACCTGCGGATTCAACGGCAAGTTTTCCTTCAGGAGCGCAGGTAATATTGATGAGCAAAAGATTTTTAACAATCTTACGGGCAATATTTACTGCAGCAAGACTCTCTGGACTATTACCAGAGCGCGCAAAAGAAACCAAGACCGTTGGATCATCTGGATCAAGGCTGCCATAAGGATCAGAAACAATATCAGTAGTTGCAACGGACGCAAACTCAAAAGAGCCCTTCTCGCCATGAGAACGAAGATACGGAGTAATGGTATCGCCTACATATGCCGAGGTACCTGCACCCGTAAAGACCACGCGGGTACGACGACCCTCACCAAGATTGCGAGCACGCTCGACAAACTCTTTAATTGCAGAAAGGTTCTCCTGATAAATGCCAAAGGTAGATTCCCAAAGCTCAGGCTGCTGCTTAATCTCTGCAGTTGTAATATGAGCGCCTAGTGCCTTTAGCTCTTCTTGGCTCTTCTTAAACATTGATATCCCTTCTCACAGTTATTTAACTGCGTGTATGTACAATTTTGTATCTAAACTGATCCGCACGAGCCACGCTTAGTGTGAACTCAACAATGATATTTCTGTCGTTGTAGGTTGTGCGTGTGAGACTCAAAACAGGCGAGCCTTCAGAAATTTGCAATAAAGTGGCGTCATCTGAGCGAGCAATTGAAGCCTTGAACTCCTCTTCTGCTACGCCAATCTTTATGTTGTAGTCTTCTTCAAAAATTTGGTAGAGAGATTTTTGCTCAACATCATGAGCAGTAAGCGAGAAAAACTGTGAAACTGGAAGATACGTTACTTCCAGCATCATAGGCACGTCATCGGCACTTCTTAAACGCTTGATGCGGAAGAGTTTCTCGCCAAGAATAACGTGCATATGCTGGGCTAAGAACTTATTAGCCTCAATAGTGTCAAACTCCAGAATAGTTGTCTTAGGAACTCGACCTAACTGACGCTGCTGGTCAGTAAAGCTATAGCCTCCCATAAGGTCTGTTGCACGTTCAGAGACGTCTGCAACAAAGGTACCGCGGCCACGCTGGCGATAAATGAGCCCCATGTGTTCAAGCTCTTGCAGGGCAAGTCTTACCGTGGTGCGAGAAAGTCCGTAGGAATCGGAGAGTTCACGCTCAGAAGGAAGTGGATCATCTGGATCCATCTCGTTCTCAATACGATAGCGCAGCATATTTGCTAGCTGCTCGTAGAGTGGCTGTCTTCCCATAAACGTTGTCATCAAAACTCTCCTATAAAAGACGGGTGCCCACTAAGTGGACACCCGTCACACTTACTTAACCCCAAATATATGGGAGAACGCCAAAGCCAGAACCAAGAAGTGCAATTACCAGAAGCAGGCAGATGCACATAATTGGAGTCCAGTTACGCTTTGCCATGAGGTAGTACAGGCAAAGGGTAAGAGCCAGTGGAATAAGCTTTGGGCAAACGCCGTCGAGGATCTTCTGAATGTCAATAGAGACAGGAGAAGTAACTTCCTCGCCAACAGTTACCAGGTTAACACCGTTGCCGACTGGAGCAATAGCAGTAGTGCCGTCCTTGCCGTCAGCAGTCTTGCCGCCGATGAACATAACGGACTCAGGGTCCTTCTTGTAGTCAGCATAGGAACCCTTAGCAAAGAGAGCCTTGTCATACTGACCAGAAGCAAGCTGCTCATCAGAAAGAGTTACCTGAGAAAGAACAACGCTGTGTGTCTCACCGTTAGGGATGTTTGCGCCAGCGCCAAGCTTGGTTCCGCCATAGCAGACAACCAGGCAGCCAACAACAAAGACACCCAGGATAGAAGCAGCACGAGTGAACTCTTTTGCGTTCTCGGTAAGCAGAGTAATTGCGTCAGTACCCATCTTGTAAGAAAGATTCATCAGCCAATAACGTACAGCAAACTGCGCGATGTTAAAGATGATGAGGAACAAGAACGGTGCAAAGACATTGCCGGAGATTGCCATGTTAGAGGTAATACCAGCAGTAATTGGAACAAGGGTGAACCAGAACAGTGCGTCACCAATGCCGCCCAGAGGACCCATTGCAGAAACGCGGACTGCACGAATGGTTGGGATATCCAGCTTGTTCTGCTCAAGGGAGAGAACAATACCCATAACAAAAGTGACCAAGAATGGGTGGGTATTGTAGAACTCAAGGTTGTGACTCATGGAAGCAGCAAGGTCATCCTTGTTGTCGCCGTGAATCTTCTCAAGACCAGGAAGGATACCGTAGAGCCAACCAGCTGCCTGCATTCTCTCGTAGTTGAAGGAAGCCTGCAGGAACAGGGAGCGCCATACCATCTTGTTGAGCGTCTTCTGATCAAGTGGCTCAGCAGGAGTGGTGTTCTGATAGGTATCAGGAATATTAAATGCCATCTTCGAAGTCACCTCCAGCAACAACAGCAGGAGCAGCATTCTTCATCTTGGTCTGGAGCTGGTAATCCCAGAATGCGATACCAAAGCCGATGAGAGCAAGAAGCAGAAGTGCTGGACCAGAGAGCTCAGGAATGCTGATAAATACGATTGCAGCTGCAAAGCCCATGAGGAAGAAGCCCCAAAGCTCGCGAGAAACCATAACCTTCAGCAGGATTGCAAAGCCGACGAAGCGCATCATGCCACCAGCGACGGACAGTGCATTCATGAGCCACTTTGGAATCGCCGTGGTGATCTGAGTTCCAAATGCAGCGCCACCCAGGAAGAACAGGGTAACAATGACACCAAAGAAGAGACCAAGAGCAGCCATTGCACCATAGTTGATGCGAGCAATTCCCTTAGGATCAGCCTTCTCGGCGTATGCATCAGCAGTTGCCATTACAGGGGACATAATGGTAAAGATGATGGTTACTGCATACTGACCAAGCAGGGAGAATGGAATTGCTGCAGCTACAGCGGCCATTGGCTCAAGCTTAGTGGTGATTGCAAAGACTGCAGACATAATGCCGCCGATAACAGCGTTAGGTGGCTGAGCACCACCAACAGGCATGTTGCCGATGGTCATAAGCTGATAAGTACCACCAACAATGAGACCAGTCTGAACGTCACCAAGAATCAAACCAACCAAAAAACCAGTTACGATTGGCTGGTAAAGAGACTCGAGGAAACTAAACTGATCGATGCCAGCGATAAACGCAACGATGAAAATTAATAACACCTGAATAGGGCTAACATCCATCTTAACTCCTCCTTTCAAACACACCATAACTACCGATGACGATGATCGGCAGACTATCCGAATACCTTTGCCAACCTGCTAGAAACGTTGCACCATTGCAACTTTTTGTAATCTCTACCAGGAAGTTGCGCGCAAAACTTACTCGAATAGCTTTGAGATATCCTCGACCGGGGTCGTAGGAACACGCCTAATCTCTAGAGTCACCCCCAATTCCTGAAGCTCACGGAAGGCAGCGACGTCCTTATCGTCTACCGCCACACTTGTGGCGACCTGTCGCTTTCCCTCAGCCATGTGCATATTGCCGATGTTCACCTTTTTGATTGGAACACCGCCCTTGACCAGAGTGAGGACATCCTCTGGATTCTCGGCAACTAAGAAAATGTGCTGGCTTGCAGAAGCCTTATGAATTACCTCAATAGTCTTCTGAAGCGTAAAGTACCTGGTTGCAACGCCACTTGGAGCAGCCATATCCATGAGGCCCTGGCGCATCTTATTTCCTGCAACCTCATCATTAGCAACAAGGATGAGGTTAGTTCCAAGGGTGCCGTTCCACTGAGTAGCAACCTGACCATGAATCAAACGATTATCGATTCGAGCAAGCTTGATATCTGGTTCTCCCATAACAAGTTCTCCTCTCTTT
>CAUVJF010000012.1:0-29173 GCA_963552125.1 uncultured Atopobium sp. | reverse complement strand
CCGTTTACGTTGGTGGTGTAGGTGTAGCCGCCCTGGCGACCACCAAATCCACCTCCAGGAATGCCTCCAAATGCAAGCATCTGGTCATACTCCTGGCGCTTCTTATCATCAGAGAGCGTGTTGTACGCTTCCGAGATCTCTTTGAACTTGGCCTCATCGCCGCCCCTATCAGGGTGGTATTTAGCTGCAAGTTTCCTAAACGCTTTTTGAATATCAGACTTCGAGGCGTCGCGCTTCACGCCAAGAACGTCATAAAAAGTTTTACTACCTGCCATTCAGCACGCCTCCTCTCTAAACTACTCTGCCTTACTCGGTTGCGCCATTTGCGGCAGCGCCATTTGCGACAGCGCCGTCTGCGGTTTCGCTGTCAGCAGCTACACCGTCTGCAGCTTCTTGCTCTACTGGACGCTTTGGGCCACCGTGAGTAACAACAACCATCGCAGTGCGAATATCCTTGCCTCCCATGCGATAACCCTTTTGGTACACCTGGGCAACGGTTTCATCATACGCCTGGGTATCCTCAATCTGGCTTACTGCCTGGTGAGATAGAGGATCAAAAGCCTCACCCACAGGGTTAACTACCTCAACACCCTCTTTGTTCAAGACGCCCACAAGCTTATTGCACACCGCGGAGACGCCCTCAACAAACTGCTGAGCTGCAGGATCAGTCAGATTGTCTGCGTGCTCAATTGCGCGCTCCAAGTCATCAATGACAGGAAGCAGGTCAACTACCAGCTTCTCTGTTGCACGCTGACGCTCATCAAGACGCTCCTGAGCGGTACGACGACGGTAGTTATCCCAGTCAGCCTGAAGGCGCAAGAAGCGATCATTTGCCTCGGCTGCCTGCTGCTTTGCTGCCTCAATCTGGTCGGAGACCGAGTCCAGCTCGTTCTGCAAGCGGTCGCGCTCCTGAGCTGCACGCTGGGCGTCGGCAGCAATCTCTGCCTCAGCCGTCTCTTCTCCGCGACGAATTGCCTCTGCAATCATCTCTTCTTCGGTCATCGGACGGCCCGCACCTGCTGTGCCAGCTGCGCCTGCATCGGCTGCGCCGTTGGCAGCGGTCGCGTTACCATCAAGCGTCTGACTTGCGGAACCATCTCCCACAACGCCGACGGCACCTACGGTTTCATCACCGTTATTCTCGTTATCAAAGGTAGTGTCAACCTTGTTCTGATCTTCTGTTGCCACTGCCATCACCTCCCTATGTGTAGAAGGCGGCCAAACGTTTCCGCCAGCCGCCTCCGAGTCATATCACATTGTCTACCAGCTACTGCACCAAGTTACCCAAGCGCATATGCCGAGAAACTCAGATTAGTTCTGGTTCTTATCGTCGTCGACAACCTCGTAGTCTGCATCAACAACATCTGGCTCAGAAGGGTTGCTTGCTGCGCCGTTGTTGCCTGCGGTCTGAGCCTGAGCATCTGCGTAGACAATCTCTGCGAGCTTCTGACCAACCTCGGTAAGCTTCTCGCCAGCCTTCTTGATTGCCTCAATGTCGGTGCCATCAAGAGCGGTCTTTGCCTCAGCAACAGCCTCTTCAACAGCCTTCTTCTGATCCTCAGGGACCTTATCGCCAAGGTCTTTGAGGGTCTGCTCGGTGCTGTATGCCAGAGAGTCTACCTGGTTGCGAACCTCAATCTCGTCCTTGCGCTTCTTGTCTTCCTCAGCGTGGGACTCTGCGTCCTTAACCATGCGGTCAACTTCCTCGTCGGACAGAGCGGTGGAGCCAGAGATGGTGATCTCCTGAGACTTGTCGGTTGCCTTGTCCTTAGCGGTAACCTTCAGGATGCCGTTTGCGTCGATGTCAAAGGTAACCTCAATCTGAGGGATACCACGCTGAGCAGCAGGAATGCCGGTAAGGTTGAACTTACCAAGGCTCTTGTTGTCAGAAGCCATCTCGCGCTCGCCCTGGAGGACGTGAATCTCAACGGACGTCTGGTTATCAGCTGCGGTGGAGTAAACCTTTGTGCTGGAGGTTGGGATGGTGGTGTTGCGGTCGATGACCTTGTCAACAACGCCGCCAAGGGTCTCAACGCCCAGGGACAGTGGGGTTACGTCCAGAAGCAGGATGCCGGAGACGTCGCCGGTAAGAACGCCGCCCTGAACAGCTGCGCCGTCTGCAACAACCTCGTCTGGGTTAACGGACATGTTAGGCTGCTTGCCGGTCATGCTCTTGACCAGGTCCTGAACAGCTGGCATACGAGTGGAGCCGCCGACCAGAATGACCTCGCTGACGTCGGAGAGCTGAAGGCCTGCGTCCTGGAGTGCCTTGGTTACAGGAGCCTTGCAGCGGTCGAGAAGATCGCGGGTGATGCGCTCAAACTCTGCACGAGTCAGAGTGTAGTCAAGGTGCTTAGGGCCAGATGCGTCTGCAGTGATGAATGGCAGGTTGATCTGTGCCTGCTGAGCGCTGGAGAGCTCCTTCTTGGCGTTCTCTGCAGCCTCCTTAAGGCGCTGAAGTGCCATTGGATCCTTGCGGAGGTCAATGCCATTGTCGGAGTTGAACTTGTCTGCAAGCCAGTCGATAACGCGCTGATCCCAGTCGTCGCCGCCCAGGTGGTTATCGCCGTTGGTTGCAAGAACCTCAACAACGCCGTCTGCAAGATCAAGCAGGGAGACGTCGAAGGTACCGCCACCGAGGTCGAAGACAAGAACCTTGTGGTCCTGGTCCTTCTTGTCCAGACCGTAAGCAAGAGCTGCAGCGGTTGGCTCGTTGACAATACGCTGAACGTTGAGGCCAGCGATCTTACCTGCATCCTTGGTTGCCTGACGCTGTGCGTCGTTGAAGTATGCTGGGACAGTGATGACAGCGTCGGTTACAGGCTCACCGAGGTACTTCTCGGCATCTGCCTTCATCTTTGCAAGGATCATAGCGCTGATCTGCTCTGGAGTGTAGTCAACACCCTCAATCTCGACGACTGCGCGACCGTCGGTGCCAGCCTTAACCTTGTAAGGGACAGTCTTGATCTCAGACTGGACCTCGTCAAACTTGCGGCCCATGAAACGCTTGATGGAGAAGACAGTGTTTACAGGGTTGGTGACAGCCTGGTTCTTTGCCGCCTTACCAACAATGCGATCACCGTCAGCACGGAAGCCGACGACGGAAGGAGTTGTGCGGTCTCCCTCTGCGTTTACGATAATAGTTGGCTCTCCACCCTCAAGGACAGCCATAGCTGAGTTTGTGGTACCCAGGTCAATTCCAAGAATCTTACCCATTGTGAATCATCCTTTCCTATGTACGTGTTCCGTTTGGCGAGAAACCCCACAGGTAGATGACCTGAAAAGGGGCACAAGCTAACCGTGAACACATACCGTGTTTCTGCTTTACGGTTTTGCTTATACCCCTATGTCTGACTTATATACATAATCTAAGTCAGTTTGTAGTAGATTTTTTCAAAACTAAGACTCTTGTATTTTAGAACTAAAAACATGAATTGAACGCGTTTGAATTGCGTCTTTTCTTGTCCACCTGTAACTATTCTTATAGATAATAATGCTAACAAGACCATCTTTCTTAGACAATAAGTCTGCAGTTTCTAGACAATAATATTCACCACTATCATAAACAACAACCTCTACACTTTTGTTGCCGTCGTCAATATATTCGGAATTTATTAAATATGTGCTAGATAATTCTGAACTTATATAACCGTAAAATATCGAGAAGACACCAGTTAATAATACTATTATAAGTAAGATAACAATCTCCGTTCTAGCAATCCAATCTTTTATAAGATTTATTACATTGTCTAATTTTAGTTTAAATGTGCTATCTAAAATATTTTTATATGTAATTTTATCAATAGCATAGTAAGCTATCAAAGAAAGACATTCTATTGGAAAAAATACCAAAACGAAAAGGGTTATAAGAGCAGCAACGAGTTCGTTACTAAAAATAAATCTAGGAATTTGAGGGCAGAAGAACGTAATAGCACTAATTATTATAAGTAATGCCGTCATTGGCACTATATCCTTAAATATATAGAGTAAGCTTTTATTTTTAAATCCTTTCATAAAATCATATAATAGCAAATAAATTCCAACTATTGCTAATATAACACTAATATATATAATTATTTCTTTATAAATTACATTTAAAATAAGAAAAACAATAAAAAGACAACAAATTCTGATTCCGTCTGAACGTGCAAAGAGCTTTACAAACAAAATACAAAATAGAAACATTATGGCAGATACAGCACTAAATATTATTATCTGAGGAATCAGACCTTTCCAGTCAGAAAGGTAATTAAAACTTATAATTCCATATGCCAACATTCTTCCGTATTGAAAAGGATAATATATTATTGCGAAAAGAAAAGAGATAATCCATGATAGCGGAATCTCTCTTGCAGTTTCCTTCTTTTTTTGTACCTGCATAAAAATTTTTCGAGGATAACTATTATAAAATTTCATTTGGACTCCAATTAAATCGTTTAATTAGATATCACATAATTTTATTATAGCCTTAAGACTTTAGAGTGTTTTTAGACTGAATCTCCAGTTTAAATACAAATCATACTAATTTCATTTAAATAATCAACTTTGAAAGATACTGTTTAACCTTAGCAGCATCATCTGTATTGATCTGCCTAATAAATTCGGAGCCAATCACTGCCCCATCAGCGCCATTTGAGAGAACTTCTTTTATACCTTTGTTATCTTTGATTCCAAATCCTACAAAAGCTGGCAAATCGGAAAGCTTTCTTAACCTTTTGATTGTCTCGATATATGCGCGCTGACTTGATAAATCTCCTCCTGTTTTACCTGCAGCAGAGACCACATATGCAAAATGAGTAGATTCATTGACGGCTTGTTCCATCTCTAAATCAGACATAGATTCAGAGAATATTCTTACAATTCCTGAGTAATCATTACGGGATTGAACGCCATCAACACAAAGAACTGCATCGTAAATCCAATAGGGCAGTTCTCTAACTTTAAAGTTTTCCAATCCCTCTGCATACGTCATAAGCACAATACGAGAGGAAAAGATCTTCCTAACTTTAATGAGCTCTTCTCGAACAACGTCAGCATTTAGCATAGGTAATGTTAGTTCATGCGTCTTTTTGATTGTCTCCCCATCCATAAAAGGATTGCTTACTGGTAGACCAATCTCGAGGCATCCGATACCGTGTCCTTCAATTTCTTGAAGGACACGGTAGAACATTTCCCAATTTGGGTACCCCAGCGGTAAATACAGCGCCAGTTTTCTTGCCAGTTCATTGTGCTTATTACTGCTGGAATACTTTTGCATTAGAGATCCTTAGAATGGAAGGGCATGGAGAATAAAGCCAAGAAGCGGACCATATACACAATAGTCGGTCTCAGAGAGAATGCGCATAATTGGCTCATAAGAACCAACAAATGGCAGAAGCAAGGCCTGGCCAAAAATTAGGATAAAACCATTGGCAAGAGAGCCAATTACCGCGCCTCTAGCGCCACCATGAGCATTACCAAAAATTGCAGTTGCTGCACCAGTGAAGAACGTTGGAATAAGCGCTGGGAAAACAATAATTGGATATCCAACTGCAGCAAGAATTACCATACCTACTAGTCCAGATAACAAGCTGCAAAGGAAACCAACAATTACGCAGGTTGGATAGCCTGGGAACAGCAGCGGAACATCCAGGCCAGGTTTTGCTCCAGGGATAATCTTATCTGCAATACCGTGGAATGCTGGAATAATCTCTGCAAGCATCATTCGAACGCCAGTAATAATAACGGTAATCCACATGCCAAAGCTAATACCCTGAAGGATTGAATAGACCAAGACGTCCTGTCCTCCAGAAATATTTTCCATAACCCATGTAGGATCTGCGACAATACTTACGCAAAGGAACAACAAAGTCATTACCAACGTTAAGGCAATAGTCATCTCACGGAGGAAAGCAAACTGCTTTGGAATTTTGATCTCTTCAAGATCGTGCTCCTTGTTACCAAAAGCTTTTGCGAGATATGTAGAAATCAGAAGACCAGTAGAGCTTGAGTGAGCAAGGGTAATCTCTTCTCCACCCTTAACTCCCTTAATGCAGTGATTGACATATGCGCAAGAGAAGGTCATATAGCAACCAAGAAGCACTGATCCAACTGCCACAATTCCCCAAAAATCAAGAGGTGTATTGTACTTAAGTAGGGCAGCAATCAGACCTGCGAAGAAGAATGCAACATGAGCTGAAAGATGAACGAACTTAAATTTTGTAAATCTTGCCAAAAGCAAGTTAATCAAAAAACCGAAAGCAAAAATAAGAGAGAGCTCTGTGCCTAGGTCGGTCATATATTCAGCACTAGCAGTACCAATATCAGTAGCAGGAACAGAACCGTTTCCGAAAGCTTTTCCAATCATTGTTGCCAAGGGCAAAAGCGCCATTCCAAGCGTTTGTCCTCCAACATTGACCATTGTGAAGCCAATCATCGCCTTAATTGCAGATGGAAGAAGCTGGCTCCATTGCCTTTTCATTGCAATCATTCCGATTACAACGACTAATCCAATGATAAATACCGATTGGCTTAGATAATGATTGACGATATAAAGAAAAATCTCCATGACACTATCCTTCCATCTGATTAATGTGCTGCATTAGCTGCTCTTTTAGATACGCCTTATCCATCATGTTATCGATGCGAATTATTGGAACAGAGTTATCCCTCAGTGCATCAGCAAAATCTGATGTGGTAATAATCAAATCATATGCAGAAGGATCTACAGAGCCGATGTCGGACGCATCAACAGTTCCATCAATTCCTTCGGCATCTAAAATTTGCTGGGTAAAGAGCCTCATCATCATGCTACTTCCAACACCAGCACCACATACTGTTACAACCTTGATCATAATTGCCTACCTCCTACTTGTAATTGCAATTACTTCAGCAGCTTTGTCTGCCTTTAATATCTTTTGGACATTTTCTTCATCACTTAAAAGCTCTGCCAAATCTGCAAGCGCGTTCAAGTGGGTTTGATGATCGATTGCGCAAAGAGCAACCACTAGCTGAACAGGGTCATTCTTTGGGTGACCAAAATTTACTGGCTGCTCAAGGGTAATAAGCGAAAAGCCAATACCTAGAGCGCCTTCTTCTGGTCTTGCATGAGGCATTGCGATGCCTGGGGCAATAACAATATAAGTGCCGTTAATTCGGACATTTTCTATCATTGCCTCAATGTACTCTTCCTTTGCAACACCTTTCTTAACTAGTAATCTTCCAGCCTCTCTAACTGCATCATCACTATCTTTGGCACAATAATGTGTCTCAACTAAGTCTTCTGTAAGGACCTCTTCTAGCATTGGGAAATACCTCTCTTCTTTATCTTGTTTAGGTAAAAAACCTAAATACTCTGCAAGTTTTCGCTTTAAGACCTCTTCATCAGATTTACTGAGAGAAACCGTTTGTGAAACAATAGACGTAATTTCATCTGGGGAAATAGTTCTTTCGCTCACTCTGAGAACATTTTCTATTTTTCTTTGATCTTTTAAATCAAACTGAGGAGAAACTTCAACAACCTTGACGTTCTTATACGTAAAAGGAAACGTGCTGACAACAAAATCAACACTGTTACTTTCCAGCCATTTCTGTGCTTCATTCGATCCAAAAGTTCCAAGTACTGAAACCTCGTACTTTGACTCTAGCCTTGAAGACACTATTTCAGATGTAGCCACACCGGCGTGGCACACCACGATAACCTTAGGTCTTAATTCGACGGGTCTTTTTGTTCTCTCCTGGGAAGCCATGAAGAACATAGTAAGAAATGCAATTTCGTCATCAGAAAAGGAGACTGAAAGTCCTTTTTCCAAAATAGAAATTGATTCAGTTGTTGCTCTATATAAGTCTTCAAACTCATTTATCACATACTCCAAAAGCGGATTGTATACTGCCTCTCCACTTACAGCACGCCAGTATGCAGGCCTTAAGTGATTGAGTATGCTTTCAAAAAGTTTTTCGTCATTAGCAAAATTTGATGGCGTAACCAGCTGATCCATTCTATCGATGAATTCAGAAACTAAAATTCTCAACCTGATCCAGTTTTCAGAGATGTAATCACTCATCCCAACAACAGTTGATTCTCTAAATTTTGCTGAAAGAAAATACAGTTCATCCTCTGTAATATCTTCACCATAAAGTTCTTTTAAATTATCTACGCATTTATTTACTGCACCGTATTCAGGACTGCCCAGCAAATCTGCTTTATCAATGTTGCAGGAAAAGCCTAGAAGCTTATTCCCCTTAAATCTAGCAATGGATACAAGCATGTAAGCAATTAACTTTTGCTGAGCATTTTCCGAATATTCAACTTGAAGACAATTTGATATTTCATCTATTGAACTTTTTATTTGATTGATTTGTTCACCATCCTGCTCGCTTATAAATGCATACAGATATGGCCAATCTTTTGTTAAATTATCAGCAAAAAGACCTCTTATCTTGAGCTCATCGCCTGTGACTGACACGCCTTTAAAAGGAGTGGCATCTAAACAGATATAACTTCCAATGAAGCCCTTTTTAATTTCATCCAAATCTCTTTGGATAGTATTTTTTGAAACCCCAATAGCTTGCTGAAGCTCTGAAATCGATATGTCTTTTGCACTTAAGACGATAAGATTGAGAATAACTCGTCTTCTCATTTCTGGATCAAGATAAAAAATATCGTCTTTTTTCACCAATTCTGAAAACTCAATTTCAACTGGATCTTCATACGTCAAAACGCCTCTAACATTTTGAATTGAAGCGCAACCTTGAGAAATCAGGAGTTGGTTTAAAGTTGATAGGTCTTTATAAACAGTTCGAGAGGTTACATTGTGCTGCGCCGCAAATTTCTCAACAGAAATCTGTTCAGCTTCCCGGCACAATATATTAAATAAATTTTCCACTCGACTTTTCATTTTATTTCCACCTCATAAATAGGTTATATGCTGTTTCAAGACCGAACAAATATCATTTGATTCATCCACTTTGAAGCAAATGGGAAGCTCCTTATATATCAAATTATTAATCATTTTCTATTTATCTTGCCTTTTAGCTGATAACAATAAGGCCTCGATGACTACTCATCGAGGCCTTATTCCCTTAGACTAAAATATTTGTTAGAAAGCCTTATCCCAGCAGGGTATTCCTACCGTAAGCTTCGCGCCAAGCAACGGAAAACTCATCAACAGCGATCTTTGTTCCTGGATGGTCAATCATAGTAAATACAACCTCTGGCGGAACGGTTACCGATTGAATACCGGCAGCAATAAGAGCATGAACCTGCTCAACATTCTTGAAAGACGCTGCAATAACCTTAGTGTTCTCAAATCCCTGAGTCTCAAGCATCTGAAGCAGATCCAGTACCTGGCCAATGCCGTCACCGTAATTACACATACGGTTAACGTAAGGAGCCAGGTAATCTGCGCCATTCATTGCTGCAAGGAATGCCTCATCAGCAGAATAGATAGCGGTTGCAAGAACGCCAAGACCCTCAGACTTAAGCTGCTTAATTGCCTTGTATCCGTTATGAGTGACAGGAATCTTTACATAGGTGTTCTTTGGACGAAGGCTGCAGATGTAACGAGCTTCCTCAAGCATCTGCTCATAGTCAGTTGAAACAACCTGAACAAAAAACTTCTGCTCTGGGCGAAGGTACTCAACAAACTCCTTAATAACCTGCTCTGGTGTCTTACCACTCTTGGTAATAATCGAAGGGTTAGTTGTAACGCCCTCGATGGTCAAAAGTTCATCGAGCTGTTTAACTGCCTCAAGATCCGCTGTGTCCAAAATAAATTCCATGCTTAACTCCTTTATATATTTCGACGATTACTCACCGTGTCGAACCACTTTTAAACCAAAGCTTTTATACACGTTCTCGATATCGGAAAGTTCTTTCTCCGTAATTAATTCACTATCTGCACACTCATATCTCATTCCTAAAGATTCATATTTTCCTTCACCTAACTTGTGAAATGGCAAAAGATCAACCTGCTTAATCCTATGTGCACAAATTACCTCAGCATTACTTTGTGCGTTTGCAATTGACGCAGTATATCCAGGGATAAGTGGAACGCGCGCAATTACCGTTGCTCCGATCCTCACAAGTGCACGGATATTCTCGTCCCTTACGTCTATATCAATGCCAGTAACCTCAATACTGCGCTTTTTATCAGCAAGCTTGAAGTCAACCAGGAACACATCACAAACACGTGCCAGCCTTTCAGCATCAACAAGCGGAACAGCAAGTGTTGTTTCAAGTGCCGTATTAATGCCTCTATCTTTACATCCCTGCAACACGTCCATAACATATTCTTGACGCTTACTACCTGCAAGACATTCTCCGCCGGAAAGCGTAATTCCCCCATCGCTCTCGTCAAAGAAGACCTTGTCTCTTGATAGCTTATCAACGAGGATATCTACTCTGTGTTCAGTGCCTTCAAACCTTTTAGCGCCGGTTGGGCACTCAGAAACAGGAGTATCACAAGGGCATCCATTTGCATCCAAACGACCATCTTTCCTAACTGAACAGCCAATGCACAGACTCTTGTGAAAAGAAATCTCCTGCTCAAAGGAAAGATTCTCTGGGTTACAGCACCAGGGACATCTAAAAGGGCATCCTTTTAGAAAGGCAACCGTACGTATTCCTCCACCATCATGGAGAGAATATCTCTGGATGTTAGTGACTATGTCGCTCTTATAGCACATGTTCCGTCCGGTTGATGATGTCATCCTGGATTGCCTTAGACAGCTCAACAAACATAGCACTGTATCCCGCAACACGAACTACCAGGTTCTGATACTTCTCAGGATGCTGCTGTGCATCAAGAAGCGTTGCGCGATCCACAACATTGAACTGGATATGCTGCAGGCCAAGGCGAGAAAAACTACGAAGATATGCAGAAAGCTTCTTTAGGCCTAGCTCTCCCTGAAGTACGGAAGGAGAGAACTTAACGTTGAGCAGGCTGCCGTTGGTGTCCAGCTCGTTTTTAAGCTTGCTAACCGACTGAAGGCTCGCAGTAGGACCGTTTTTATCGCGACCAACCATTGGAGAAAGGCCTCCGTCAGCAAGCTGCTCACCTGCAATGCGTCCGTCTGGAGTTGCACCGCATGCTGCGCCTAATGGAACATGAGCAGAAACGGTGTAGCTGCCAGGTTGGAAGAATCCACCGCGAACGTTCTGGTACTTCTCGACTTCTCTTCCGTAGAACTCCAAGAACTCAGAGCCGAGAAGGTCAACCTCGTCATTATCGTTTCCGTACTTTGGATAATTATTGATGAAGGACTGACGGATCTTCTCGTCACCCTCCGCTGACCAGTTGCGTTTCAGAAGCTCAATAAGCTGCTGATAGGTCATAACAGGCTCAATGGAGTTACCGTTTTCGTCCTCTCCAAAGACGACGCGCTTGATAACAAGTAGGGAGTCTGCAAGATTTGCCGTGCCAACGCCCTGAACGCCAGATGGATTATAGCGAGCGCCACCGTCGGTGATGTCGTGGCCAGTCTTAAGGCTGTCGTGAACCAGGACAGAAAGAAGCGGGGTTGGTGAAGTCTCTTTGTGTGCCTGATCACAAACGTTGCAGCCGTCAACCATTAGGCCAACGTACTCTGCAATAGTCTCTTTTACAGCACGCTTGAGGTCGTCAAAAGATGCAAAGCCCTCTGGGTTGCGCTCAAGAGTAATCTCAAGGCAGCGAACCATATTGAACATAGAAATATCGTGCAGACCATACATTCTTCCTGGGATAGAGAGCTCAACACAGCCCACAACCGCGTAGTCACGAGCGTCTTCCTCGGAAACGCCGCGAGACATAAAAGATGCAATATTAACTTCGTCGTTAAAGACCTGAGGAATTCCGTCGCCCAGACGAATGATTTCTCCGGATTTCTCCAGTAAAGACTCCGGAGTGTCCTTGTGCATTCTCAGTGAAAGGTTAGGCTGTGGCAGTCGGGTGTCTTTCTGCACGTCAAGCAATAGATAAGACAGCTCGTTGGTACAGTCGTTTCCCTCACTGTCAACACCGCCAACTACAAGGTTAAAGCCACTTGGGAATCCCGCGAAGAACTGTGCGGAATCGGTGGAGCGCAGGAAGACGATAGTATTTGTCTTGAGATAGAAGCACTGAATAAGCTCACGTAAGAACTCTGGGTTTTCGCCTGCAGCAAGGCTTGCCTCATAGAATGGCACAAGATACTGATCCATGCGTCCCAGTGAAATGGAGCTTGCGTTGCTTTCATGCTGAAGCACGAGCTCGGTAATCCAAGTGAGCTGCAGAGCGTCGTAGAAATCGCGAGCTGGCTCAGTAGCAATGTGATACAGAATCTCTGCAAGACGTTCAAGCTCCTGGGCACGAGTCTCAGAAGGAGCGCTTTCTTTTGCCTGTAGAACCTCTGCCTCATAGCGTCGTACATAGGCAATAGTTGCCTTGAGCACGATAACAGCCGCTGCATAGAAGTCATTCTCGCTATCCTGCGCAAGCTTTTGCTCAGCCTCTGCAAGAAGTGCACCAAAGCCGTTCTGTAACACCAGAGGGAAATCGCAGATGATGTGGCCTTGGCCCTTGTCAGTTTGAGCAACTGAGAAAATGCGAGTCTTCTGTGCTTCAGCAAGGTTCTCTGCAAGATGAGCCTTGTACCAGTCATTCAGCGATTTATTTGTCCAGAAAGGATAAAGCACCTCTCTGTAATAGGCCTTATCTTCCTCGGAGATTTCAAAGCGGTCCTGTTGTCTGGATGGGAATTTATCCAACTCATCCAGGATCCAATAAGGAGACATCTCTGGAGAAACTACACCCGCTCGAGGCGTGTCTGTTCTATTGCCAACAAGAAGGTCGTACTCATCAAGCACAATCTTGTGGTTCTCTAGCAGATACTGAAATGCCTTTGCGCGTCTAATAACAGGAGACTCGCCCTGTGTTTTTTTGTAACTCTCCATATAAAGACGGGCGCGTTCCATAGTCACCTGGCGTGGCTGAGCAAACAAGGAATCCTTAATAGCTTGCGTGCGCTGAGATAACATTAACTCCCCCTTAAAGTTCGAAATTACCATTGATTGTATTTTGTTTCTTCCTTATTTTCAATTGTTTCGTATTGAATTTTTAGATTTCCGAACAAAACAATAATAATGAATACCGTCTATCGTTATTTATAGGCCGTTCACGGTAAAGTTTACTGACATATTGAATATATATTGACGCGTTTCAACTCTATTTCTATATTATTTCGGTGAAATCAATACACAATAATACGGAGTCAAGGCGTTATATACGCTAAAGCAATAAAGAATCATTAGTAAAGGAGAGCCTAATGGAAGCTAAAGACTCAACAAGTCAGGCTAAAAAGATTCAGCAATACCTGATGAGCGGTGTTTCGTACATGATTCCTGTTGTAGTTACAGGCGGCGTTCTCTACGCTGTAGCTGCAATGCTTTCAATGAACACCATTGCAACAGAGAGCGCAGTCAAAGCATCAAACATTGTTGTTGATGTGCTTAGCCAGATTGGTGGCGTCGGACTTGGCCTTATGGTTCCAGTTCTTTCTGCATTTATCGCATTTGCAATTGCTGATCGTCCTGGCATTGCTCCTGGCCTTATCTGTGGTCAGCTAGCAGTTAACGTTGGCTCTGGCTTCATTGGCGGCATTATTGCCGGCCTTCTCTGCGGCTACCTTGCTGCGGCGCTTAAGAAGGTCAAGCTGCCAAAGGCAATGCAGTCCCTTCTTTCAATCATGATTGTTCCAATCTGCACTTCTCTAATTGTCGGAACAATTATTATTTGCGTCATTGGTGCTCCTTGCGCATGGCTTCTGACCACTCTTACCGTTTGGCTTTCTAGCATGAACGGTACAAGCGCTGTTGTTGTTGGTGCAATTTGTGGCGCTATGATTGCATTTGACTTGGGCGGCCCAATCAACAAGGTTGCATACTCCACTGGTGTTGCTGTTGTTGGTACTGAGGTTCTTGCTGGCCACAATGCGCAGTTCTTTGGCCCTATTGCAATCGCTATCTGCCTTCCTCCAATCGCAGCTGGTATTGCTTCTTATGTCTTCAAGAAGAAGTTCACCGAGGCTGAGCGCGACGCTGGCATTGGTTCCATTGTTATGGGTATGTGCGGCATTACCGAGGGTGCAATTTCTTACACCACCGCCGATCCAGCACACATGATGCCAATCAACATTATTTCAAGTGCTATTACTGGCGCTATTGCTGGTGCTCTTGGTGTCTACTGCAATGCCGCCTGGGGCGGTCTGGTAGTTCTTCCTGTCACTTCTGCTGGTACTTATCTGGTTTCCCTTGCAATCGGTATCGCAATTTATCTTGGACTGGTTGCAGTGTTCAAGAAGGACATCACCGAAGAGTCTGCTAAACCTGCAGCAGCAGACGACGTTGATATTACTATCGAATTCTAAGGAGCATTCATGAAGATCTTAGCTGTAACTGCTTGTCCATCTGGTGTTGCTCACACATATATGGCTGCTGAGGCACTGAAGAACGCTTGTGCAGCAGAGCAGATTGAGTGCAAAGTAGAGACTCAGGGCTCCATTGGTGTCGAGAATGCTATTACCGCTGAGGATCTTACAGGCGCAACAGCAGTTGTTCTTACCAATGATATGCCTATTAAGGATGTCGAGAGGTTTGCTGATCTTCCAAAGATCAAGCTTCCTGCAGCAACTGTTATCAAGTCTGCTCCTGCAATTGTCGCAAAGGTTAAGTCAGAGCTTGGCTAATCTGCACAGAAAATAATTCAACAAGCAATATAAGAACCCCCGCTTGATTACATCAGCGGGGGTTTGTTTTTTGGATTATGCTGCGAATTCGCACTTATTTACAAATCACATCAAAAACTGCGAGCTGACCTTTGAGCTTCTCCGTCAGCTTATCTGTAATCACCGTCGTAACATCATCAAAGTGCGCAAAGGCATAACTTCCCGATGAACTGAACTTCTCGTGGTCAACCATAAGAATGACCTGAGAGGCAGTCTTGATTACTTGACGTTTAACGGCTCCATCGTCAATGTCATAGGTGAGGAGCTCGCCTGTATCCAGGTTAATACCGATAGCACCCATAAACACCTTGTCAAAGTGATACGACTCAAGTGTTTGAATTGCTGCAGATCCGTAAAAGCTATTGAGCTCATAATTAACGGTTCCACCAGTCGAAATGACCTTAATAGCGGGATTTCCACTTAGTGCCTGAAGGATGTCAATCATGTTGGTAATGACCGTCATGTATTTAGTACCAGCAGCTATTTTTTCTGCTAGTGCGATATTGGTTGTGGAAATGTCTAGGTAAACGGTCTCTCCTGGCTCAATGAGCTCGTAAGCCTTGTCTGCAATAACGCGCTTCTCAGGAATTTTGGTGTTGATGCGTGTACTGATATTCCAGTTAGGCTGTACTGATGTACTGATAGCACCGCCATATACACGCTTTAAAAGACCCTGACCATCGAGGTGCTTAAGGTCTTTTCTGATGCAGTCTTCAGTAACACTAAACTTCTCCGAAAGCTCAATGACCGTTGCTCTCCCGTTAGTATTAACGAACTCCACAATCTTATCTTGGCGTTCTTTTAAAAACATCGTTTCTGCCTTTGAACAGGTATTTTCATTTAGGACAATTGTACCCTGTATTGACTCATGGCATTCTGTCTTATTTTGTCCTGTCTCCGAACGGCGGTACCGATAAAGTATGTAAAAGTTAGTCAATATCTTTTGAATCAACCAGTGGAATTCTGATAGTAAACACAGAACCCTGAGGGTTGTTTTCAGAGACTGTTATGGAAGCTCCGTGCCGCTTCAAGATGGTCTTGACCAGCGAGAGACCAATACCCGCACCGCCAAACTCTCTGGATCGTGACTTATTCACCCTGTAGAACGGCTCAAATACAAGCTCTCTTTGCTCAGGCGCAATACCTACTCCTGTATCGGCAATTATAATCACGCCTTCTTGATCCCTGGTTTCTAGAGTAATGTTAACTGAACCTTCTTCATTGTTATAACGAATGGCATTTTCAACCAGGTTGTAAAGAGCTCGATATAGCAGATTGGTATTTCCTTTAACGATAAAGTTTTGTGCCTCAGATTGAACCTTGGGTTGTACGTCAATCTGCATGTTGACCATATTATTTTGAGCAACTGATTCAAGATCATCCACAACTGTCGTAATTACCGCATCAAGAGAAACGTTCTCAGTCTCTCCTAGCTCAGATGTCTCCGCAAATTCCAAAAGGTCAGTGATGATTGAAGATAGGCGGTCAATATATGTCTCCATCGTGTCTACAAGCTCGTCATATTCACGCTGTTCTCGCTTCTTTTTCTTAAATACATCCAGCTTGGTCCTCAGTACTGCAATTGGTGTTCTGAGCTCGTGAGCTGCGCTAGCCGAGAAACGCCTCTGCATTGCAAATGCTTCATCAAGTTGCTCAGTCATCTGATTAAATGACTTAACCAGCTCTTGAATCTCTTCTCCACCGTCCTCAATTTCAATGGAATCCGACAATGTATTGGGACCAATTTCTTTCATGCGAACAGAGAGCTGTTGAATTGGCTTGGTGTAGTGACCTACTAAAAAATAAGCGGCACAGCTTCCTGCAATAATCACAAAGAGTAAGATGCCTAACGCGTCAAACAAAATAGAACGTTCAATGGCATCTACATCCAAAACGATAGAAAGAGCACCCTGGTTGATGGCGTTAGCTGCAGCCAGTTCCAGCAGCTCAGAAGTCGAGCGATACACAAGCCAAGTCAAAACAACGCAACAACACACCAATAAACCCACCATAAGAAGGGTGAGCTGGGCGCGAATTGACTGCATTGGCTTTGGGATTACTTCACTTATCTTAGTCATCGCTGTCCTTCTTAAAGCAATAACCCTCTCCCACTTTGTTGGAAATTGGGTCATATCCAAGAGCTTCTCGTAACTTTTTTCTTACCGAAAAAATGTGGACACGCACAGAATTGCTGAATAGATCCACGTTGCTGTCCCATGCATGAGTCATTAGCTCTTCACTACTCACAACCGCTCCAGCATGTCGCATCAGATACTCTAAAATTGCGAGTTCTTTCTTGGTGAAATTAACCTGAGCGTCTCCAACAAAAACTTGTCGAGCCGTAGTATCAAACCGAAGTTCCCCCAGCGTCAAGGACACTTCTCCGTGCGTATATTCGCGACGCAAGAGCGTCCTAATGCGAGCCTCAAGCTCACCAAACGCAAAGGGTTTTATAAGGTAGTCATCAGCGCCCGCATCTAATCCAACAATGCGATCAGACACCGATGAACGCGCAGAAAGAATCAGCACCTTAGTCTCTGAGTGCTCTGCACGCAGGGCGCGCAGCAAATCAAGCCCATCGATGCCAGGAAGGTTGAGGTCAAGTAGAATCAGGTCATATTGCTCAAGCTGAGCCATTTCAAGAGCCTGAGTGCCGTTGTCGACAAGGTCAACGTAATAACCGTCCAGCTCAAGCCCCTCTCCAATAGAGGCAAGAAGCTCTTTTTCATCTTCCACTACAAGGATTTTCAATTCTTCCCTTTCAAATGCAGCTTGATGCCATTGGCAAGTATTAGAGTACGCCTGGACCAAGCTCAACTGACTCAGCCCAAGCGTACTTCATACAACATTTCAAATGCTAACCGATTAAACCCTACGGCGAGAAGTTCTTCTCGCCGTGTGCCGTGAGCGGCATGTAAGCTTCTATAACCTACTTTGCTTGAGCGAGGGCCTGGTCAACGCGCTTTTGAAGTTCGCTACCCTGGAGCTTGCTGGCACCACCGGTAATTGGATCGCCCACAAGTCTACCGTTCTGGTCAATAACCATAGTAGTTGGGAACGCTGTTAGACCTTCGATAACGTGACCACCGTCGCTGTGAGGATCAAGAGCGACGTTTCCGTAGGTAACGCCCTGCTTCTGGAGAATATTCACGGCTTCCTTCTTAGCATCGTCCGTGTACGCGGCTTCGGCGTTGACACCCAGGACATTGACACCTTTGTCCTTATAGGTATCAGCAAGTTCTTGAAGCATTGGCATCTCCTGAATGCAGCCAGTACAGCCATTGAACCAGAAGGTCAGAACAGTGACCTTATTCTGTCCAAAGACGGTGTTGTCATAGGTAGCGCCAGTAGTGATATCTGTTGCCTTAAAATCTGGGAAGGTATCGCCGTCTTTGAGGTGCAGTTTTGATGCTGCCTCAGGTGGAACTGCAGCAGAATTCTGCTGCTCGGCAGTTGGAGCGGTTGTTGTGCCTGTGTTGCCAGTACCACCAACGCTGCATCCAACAAGCGCAACTGCCATAAACAGGCCGGCGACATACGTCAGGGATTTTGTTACAAATTTTTTCATTTCATAGTCCTTTCTGTCTTTTCTACGTACGAAACGTAGCTATACACGTTTTATGACACTTACTTTGCTGGGCTTGTCGCCTGTAGATCAGCCAGGTGCTTTGCTGTAGCAACCTTTTCCGACTGCTCAATTTTCTTGTTGATTAACAGGAGTTTTGCATCAATCGCATGAACAGGACATACCTTTATGCACTCTCCGCAGCGAATGCACTCAAGAGCTGCGTTATTCTTCGTAATATCTACGTCCATCTTGCATGTACGCGCACACTTTCCGCAGCTTACACAGGTCTTCTCGTCAACTCGATACTGAAGAATTGAGATGCGATTGAACAGAGAATAAAAAGCCCCGAGCGGGCAAATCCATTTGCAAAAAGGACGATAAAACATGATGCTCAACAGTACGATAGTTGCCAGAATACTGAACTTCATCGTAAAAAGTGTGCCCAGAGCTGCCCTAATGCTGACATCTGCTAAAGAAAGTGGAATTGCTCCCTCAAGAATTCCCTGTGGACAAACATACTTACAGAAATAAGGCTCTCCCATTCCTACAGCATTTTGAATCAAAGCTGGTAGAGCCCAGACAAGCACAATTAATATGACGTACTTCAAATAGCGCAAGGCTTTGAGCTTTTTAGTGCTAAATTTTTTTGGGAATGGAATCTTGTGGAGAAGATCTTGTACCCAGCCAAATGGACAAAGAAATCCGCAAACAAATCTGCCCAGCAAAGTTCCAATGAGAATCAAAATACCCGTAATGTAATACGAGAAGCTGAATTTAGAAGATCCAACTACTGCCTGAAATGCTCCAATGGGACAAGCTCCCGTAGCTGCTGGACAGGAATAACAGTTAAGTCCTGGGACACAGACTGACTTTGCAGGGCCAGTATAGATAGTTCCCTTAGCAAAATTTGTTAGGTGAGGGTTGGTTAGAAAGGTTGCGCATGCCTGCACGAAACCTCTTTTAGTGATAAATTCTCGCACTTTCTTTCCAAGAAATTTTATTCCTGAGAGCACTTTCACTGCAGGTCACCTAACCAATGCCTACACACTCAAGGCAAATTCGTACTGCTTTTCCCAATACGACATTAACCTCTCCGCGAGAAGCGCCATAGACTACAAATGCACATCCTAGCAGCAAAAATAGAATAGGCAGGACACGTAGGCGGCAGCTCCAACCACAGGCTTGCTTTGATTTCATAGATACTCCCTTCTCCTGGCTCTAGTACAACAGAAGGGGTGTTAAATCCCTGTTAAGCTGATTTAAATTTTCCAGGAAGGGTTACAAATAGCCGCTCAAATAGCTTTTGGATTTCTACGAATATCATGGCAATGGCAATGCCAATGACAATGGCAATGGCAATGGCAATGACAATGACTCTTAAATACATCTTGAATGTGGCTCAAGTGCAACTCAAAAGATGCCATGAAACTTTTTATATAAATATCCAAACTTATAAAATATGCAATCACATAAAACCGCAGGTATACGGCATGCAAGAAAATCCGATCTTCTCGCCATCGGCTCGAGAGGTGAATTTCGGATTTGGGAAACACACCTAAGTCGGATAATCTGTTAAAAAGACGTATACATTACGCTGAAAATAGCTAAAGCATGCAGATTATCGTCATTAGATGTGTAAAATGCCCGCATCTGAGCAGAATATCCGACTTTGGTGTGTTCCGTAGATACAGAATTCATCGATAGTTAAATTTCTTATATTTCTCTATTCATGTTCAAGCATATTAGATGAAGTTTATGCATAAAGATGCATATCAGGCAGTGTGACCACCTAGCTGCCTGGCTATCTTGATTAGAAACATGTTGATTCTTCAGCAGAACACAAGAAATCTGCGCTATTTTGTGCGCCAGGCCTAAAAGCCGACGCTAACACGCTGCAGAAAAAAGCTGGTAATCCTTTCGGATTACCAGCTCAAGGTCAGTATGTTTCTCGTCACATGAGAAAGCCACGTGTGAGCAGCACTTTCGCGCCGGCGCGCATTCGTGACCGGAGGCCGCGCGGGCTCGCGCTCGCCGCGCTACCGTACCTGGCGCGCTCTTAGTGGGTTGCGTCCTCGAAGAACTCCCATGCCTGAGCGTCGGTTGCGCCCTCGTGAACAATCATGCGGACAGCCTCGGCCATCTGCAGAGGATGGGTGCTCTGGAAGATGTTGCGGCCCATGTCAACGCCGCGTGCACCCTTGCGGATAACGTCGTATGCAAGGTGCAGAGCGTCGCGCTCAGCAAGCTTCTTACCACCAGCAACAACAATTGGAACTGGGCAAGCTGCAACAACTTCCTCGAAGTCCTCGCAGTCATAAGTCTTAACAATCTGGCAGCCCATCTCAGCGATGATACGGGTTGCAAGCTTGAAGAAGCGACCGGTGCGCTCCATGTCCTTACCAACAGCGCAAACGCCAAGGGTAGGAATGCTGTAGCGGAAGCCAGCGTTAATGACCTGGCTCAGGTTGTCGATGCTGGAGAGCTGGCCATCAGCGCCGATGAAGGTCTGAACAGCCATGCAGTCTGCGTTCATGCGAATAGCGTCCTCGATGTCAACAGCAACAACCTCGTGGGAGAGGTCTGCCTGCATCATAGAAGAACCAGAAGAAACGCGAAGAGCGATGCCCTTAGAAACCTCAGGAGAAACGCATGTCCTGATTGCGCCACGGGTACCCATGAAGCAGTCAACGTAAGGAGCAAGCTGTGGAAGCAGCAGGTCAAGACGCTCGAGACCAGCGGTTGAGCCCATGAAGTAACCGTGGTCAAATGCGAACATTACAGTGTTGCCGCTCTTTGGATCAAAGATGTTGGAGAGGTGCTTCTGCATACCCCAGTCGAGGTTGTTTGCACCCTTTACATAAAATCCCTGATTGTTAGCAAAAGGAGTGTCTACGTGATAATCCTTAGCTACTTTCAATCCGTCCAGATCTGCCATGAAAATCCTTTCAATAAAACCTTAAAGCTCGCAGAGAAGTCGCGGTTCTTTGGGCAGCGTACACCCAAGAAGAGCCGCTTCCCTCTGCGGCTGAATTACCTCATAAGCTGGCGAGAAGATCGGTCTTCTCGCCAGCCGCAAACTTACGCCGTGAACTTACGCCTTGATTAGAAGGAGTAGTTGTTCATGTTCTCCTTGGTGAAGACAAGGCGCTCAGGAAGCAGGACAACGCCGTTGTTCTTCTCGCCAGTCTTTGCACCCTCGGCGATGGAGTCGTTAGGCTCAACCTTAACATCGCCAATGCTTGGGATGGAGATGGTGTCGCCAACCTTGACCTCGTTACCAGCTGCAAGGAATGCTGCAACATAGCAGCCCATAGCGCCCTGAACTGCGCAGTCCCAGAGGCCCCAGTTGTAGATGGTGCCGTGCTCGCAGTAGGACTTGATGGACTGTGGAGAAGCAAAACCGGTGATGGTGATCTTCTTTTCGTCGTAGCCCTTGTTCTCTGCAGCCTGGAGCTGGCCAGGAAGAGCGGTGGAGTCGTTGCAGATGATCAAGTCGATCTCTGGGTAAGCGTCAAGGATTGCCTCACCGATGGTAATTGCCTGCTCTGCGTCCTGGTTGGAGTAGTAGTTCTCGTGGACGTTCTTCCACTTAGGATACTTCTCCTTGATGATCTTCTGTGCAGCTACCTGCCAGGAGTTCTGGTCGGTAACGGTTGCCTGGGAGTAGTGCCAGACGTAGGTGATCTCGTCCTTCTCTGGGTCCTTGCCGCGCTCCTTGAGGCCAGCAACGCCCATATCAACAAGCATCTGACCAAGAATCTCTGGAGTACCCTGAGAAACCATGAGGGTACGATCCTCTGGGTTAGCGTCTGAGTCCCAAGTGGTAACTACGATACCAGAAGCAGTTGCCTTCTTCAGTGCATCAGAAACGCCCTTTGCATCAACGGTAGAGATGCTGATTGCGTCTACACCGTTAGCAACTGCCTGGTTGATGACGGAAACCTGAGCGGAAACGGATGCGGTTGCATCGCCGATGTAATCAACGGTGAAGCCCCACTCCTTGGACTTGTCCTGTGCGCCCTTGTTTGCGGACTCGAAGAATGCGTTGCCGGTGACCTTAGGAATAAATGCTACGGTCTTACCCTTGACGTCTCCGCCACCCTCGGACTTCTTGGTCTCTTCCTTCTTCTCGCCACCACCATTATTGCAGCCTGCCAGAGCGAGGCCAGCGCTAACTGCGGTGATACCAGCGGCACCAATAAAACCACGACGAGTAATCTCTTGCATAGGTAACCTCCCTTGTCTGTGCCTAAGGCACAATTTCCCCAAAGCTTATGCCTTGGCTTTACTGCTGCTTGAAAGCAGCGATTTCAAAAACGTACCGATATTTGTTCCGCTTGCTGCCGATCGAGCAACGATGACAACAACCAGCAGGACACCAACAGGAATATCCAGATACTGTGGGCTTACCTTGAAGCACAGTGGCAAACCGAAGCGCAAGAATGCAATAACAAACGAAGCAAGTGCGGTACCAACAATGGAGCCCTTACCACCAGTGGAGAGCGTGCCGCCCAAAACAACTGCGGTGATGATGTCCATGGTAAGGTCGGCACCAAGGTCGGACTTAGCGGTGCCCAGGTAAGCGGTCAGGACAACACCTGCAATAACAGCGGAAACTGCGGTGAGCATGTAGGTGGACATGATGACTGCTCGGCTGTTAATGCCAGAGAACTCAGCTGCACTCTGGTTAACGCCAACCAGGGTGATGCGACGACCATACTTGGTCTTGTGCAGCAGAATAAATGCGACGACCAGCATTAGGATGTAGATAAGCAACTGGAATGGGATGACGCCAAAGAGCTGGAAGTTAGATACAAACTTGAAGTCCTCGGGGAACCCGCCAATTCCCTGGTAGCTCTCGGTCTTGGAGAGCGTGGAGATGAGCAGCGCCAGACCGGAGTACAGGAAGCTGCCGCCCAGGGTAACAACCATTGCTTGCACTCGGCAGTACGCAATCAAGAAGCCCGAAAGCGCGCCACAAGCAACAACCAGGACAAAGGCAACGCCCACGGCGCCCCAGATAGGAAGACCAAAGTCCTGCCAACCAACGCCAATGGTGATGGACGTCAGACCAACCAGAGACGCAACCTGGATGTCGATGCCGCCGGTAACCATAACAAGCGTTACAAAAAGCGAGATCATAAAGACGGGCAGGTTGTCGTTAATGCTGGTAAACAGCAGTGCTGGGCGCAAAAACTTACCGTTTGCAGCGCCAAAAATGACAAACTCAAGCACAAGCAGGCCAATAAGAATCATGTTCCAGCTTGTCTGGCCCTTGGACAAAAATCCCTTAAGTGTCTTCATCATTAGCGAACACCGCCCTTCTTACCCAAAGGGCTCATAGCTGCCTCACCAAAGTCTGCAATCTGCTCTGCAAGAATCTCGGAAGTTGCCTTTGGAGAAACACGTGCGTTCAGACGAGCGTGTCTGTTCTGAACAATGGAGCGGTGCTGAAGCAGAGCGTCCACAACGACAATGACAATCAGGATGACGCCGGTAATTGCGTTGTCGTAATTTGACGAGAAGCCCATGAAGACCAACAGGTAGCTGATGGATGCCATGATGACGGAGCCGACAGCTGCACCAAGGACGGAGCCAACGCCACCAAGCAGGCTAACACCACCAAGAACGCAGGCTGCAATAGCCTTCATCTCGTAGCCGTTACCACTCATTGGGGTAACGAAGCCAATACGGCTGCAGAAGATGATGCCGCCGATAGCTGCCATAACGCCGCAGATGACGTATGCCAAAATCTTGGTCTGAAGAGCTGGAATACCAACCAGAGTTGCACCGTTGGCGTTATCGCCAACTGCTGCAAACCAGCGACCACGACGGGTCTGGGTCAGTGCAAAGTGAATCAGAATAACCAGTGCAATAACTGCGCAATAATACACCGTAAAGTCGCCAATACCAGTTACTGCCGAGAAGTCCTTGAACTCCTTAGGAAGGTTCTCAACCCACTGACCGTTGGTGTACACGTAAACAATACCGCGCAGAACGCCGTTGGTACCCAGGGTAAAGATGAGCGATGGAGCCTTCATAACGGCAACGCCCCATGCGTTAACCAGACCAATTGCCACACCAATGAGAATACCTACCAGGCAAGCAACAGGAAGTGGAGTTCCATCTCTGAGCATGCTACCAACTACCACAGCAACAAGACCCAGGTTGGAACCAACAGAAACGTCAATCTCACCAATGAACAGGGTGAAGGCCACACCAACAGCGACCAATGTGTAGACAACGGACGTGTTAAAGCAGGCAGCAATTGTTGCTGGCGTCAAGAATGCAGGATTCATTGCACCAACAATAATAAAGAGAGCAATCAGGAATGCGAGGCTGCTCAGTCCCCTAGCCTTGAGAAGGCGCTTTACAAGATCCATACGTCACCTCCTACAATCCAAATGCAGCGGACATGAGGTTGTCCTGCGTAATTTCTTCTTTTTTGAACTCGTGATTAATGCGTCCCTGGTACATGGTGAACGCGCGATCAGCAAGCTCAATAATCTCTTCCATATCAGAAGAAATCAGAAGAATAGAAACGCCTTGCTTACGAAGCTCCTGCAAAACGGCGTACACATCGCCACGAGCAGCAGCATCAATACCACGGGTTGGCTCGTCCAAAATAACAACCTTTGGAGCAACCGAGAATGCGCGGCCAATAACAATCTTCTGCTGGTTACCACCAGAAAGACCACCTACCTCCTGATCAAGGCCTGTGACCTTGGTGCGGAAGTTATCAACGTAGTTCTGAGAAACCCTATCCTCTTCTTTGCGGTTGAGCAGCAGCTTACCCAGGGAAGAATTAGCAAGCAGAGAGCTTGTGGTGTTCTCAGCAACGTCACGAATTCTAAACAGACCGTCGTTAAAGCGATCCTCTGGGACATAGCTCAGGCCTGCAGCAATAACGTCTTTGGTGGACTTGCCAGTAATGTCTTTACCGTCGACAAATACCTTGCCGCCCAGAACCTTATCCATACCGTAAATGGTGGTAGCCATCTCTGATCTACCAGCACCAACGATACCTGCAAGACCAACAATCTCGCCTGGATAAATGTTGAGGTTTACGTCAGCAAAACCATAGCCGGTGAACTCAGCAAGCTCAAAGATAGGCTCTGCATCGTAATCAATGTTTGCGCTCTCGGCAATCTCTTTCTTGATCTCTGCAGCATCTGGTGGAAGAAGTCCACGTACAAGATCTTCTCGCGTGAAGTCCTCTACCTTGCCGCGCATAGCCATAACGCCGTCGCGCAGAATGCCAATGCTGGTAGAAATCTCAAAGACCTCTGCCAGGCGGTGGGTAATGTAGATGATGCCAATGTTCTTCTGCTTGAGCTCCTGGACTACTTTGAAGAGGCTCTGTACCTCGTCAAAAGTAAGTGCAGAAGTTGGCTCGTCCAGAATAAGAATCTCGGAGTGGCGCATAAGACCGCGGAGAATCTCAACCATGCCCTGCTCAGCAATGGAAAGCGTCATTGCCTTGCGGTCCAGATCAAGCTCCCAGCCAATCTCTTTCATAGTGTCTTCGAGCATCTTGTTGAGCTCAGCTTTTGGAGCCTCAAAACCAATGGTGATGTTCTCTCTAACGGTCATGTTAGGGAACAGCATTGGCTCCTGAGGAACCATATAAATACTGTGGGCAAGTGCGGCCTTAGGGTTGGAGATATCAACCTTTTGACGATCGATAGAAATTTCTCCCTCATCGGCGGAGTAAATACCCATGATGATTTTCATGAGGGTAGATTTACCGGAACCGTTGCCACCAATAAGAGAGATGACCTCTCCTGGCGCCAAATCTAAGTTAATGCCTTTTAATACCTCGTTGGAACCAAATGACTTCTTGATTCCGCGGACGGAAAGAAGTGTGTCGCACTGCTCGCACACATCTTTTCCTTCAGGCGACTTTGGGTCAGTGGCATCGATATCGATGTCAAAAGTTTCACCCATAGTACCTCCTACCAAAAATAACAAACGGCCGTACAAAATCTCACACTTTGAAGATATCTATAAATAGGCATTCTTCAAAGCACTGTCACGGCAAACGGTATTATTACTGCCGTGAATGGTATTTTTGATTGTATCATGAACAATAGTCCGCAATACCTCTATACGTAATTATGGTATTTGTAGTATATCTTCCTGTTAATAGGGAGAATAATTACTATAATGAAGTCTAGTATGTTAGATACAAATGTTTTATCATTAAACAAAAGTATCAACAGGAGGATGCATGGACGAACAAACTTATGCACTAGCTACTAAGGCTGCATGGTATTACTACATGGAAGATAACACCCAGGCTCAGATTGCTGAGGTCATGGGCGTTTCTCGTGCAAAAGTTATTCGTCTGCTTGAAGAAGCTCGCGCTCAGGGAATTGTTCAATTCAGCTTCAGAAAGAACGATAGCCAGCGCGTTTCCGCAGAACAGCTCCTTATTGACCGCTTTGGCCTCAAGGATGCTTTTGTGGTGCCCACTCCCCTGGATAGCTCTGCAATCAACCAGTCTATTGCTCAGGGCGCAGCTCACTACGTCTCTGACCACCTGCGCGAGGACGGCTACCTCAACATTGGCTACGGCGATACCGTTAGCCGCATGCTGGGGTTTCTCGCCAAGAACCGCGAGGAATCGCTCAACGTTGTAAGCCTCACGGGCGGCGTGAGCTACTACCTGCCAACTGTGGGCACAACCGCCTACTCCATGCATCTGTTCCTGACGCCGTCTCCACTTGTTGTGTCTTCTCGCCAAGTGCGCGATGCACTTCTTGACGAGAAGAGCCTGCAAGACGTGTCCACTATGACGGAATATGCAGACATGAGCGTGGTCGGCATTGGCGCCGCAGTTGAGGGGGCTACTGTTTTGCGCAACGGCATCCTTAACGAGGGCGAGCTGACCGTGCTTAAGATGCAGGGAGCCGTCGGCGACGTCCTGAATCACTTTATGGATAAAGACGGCAATCTTATTCAGACAGAAATTGAAGATCGCGTCATTAGCACCGATCTGGACAAGCTTCGCCAGCTTAAGAACGTTGTTGGCGTTGCTGGTGGTAAAGATAAAGTTACGGCAATTAAAGCAGTACTTAACGGCGGCTATCTAAACGTGCTAATCACGGATTCAGACACCGCTGCTGAGCTGCTTCTTTCGTAAACAAGGAGGATCTGATGAGAAAGTATCTTCTTGCACTAGACGCGGGAACAGGAAGTATTCGCGCCGTTCTCTTTAGTGTTGACGGTGAGCAGGTTGGGGTTGCTCAGCGCGAGTGGGAGCACCATGAGGACCCTCGTTGGCCTGGCAGCATGGACTTTGATTGGGTTACTAACTGGCAGCTTGCTCTGGACTGCATCAAAGAGGTTTTGGCAAAGACCTCCATTGATCCTAAAGAAATTGCAGGTATTTCCACCACCTGCATGCGCGAGGGCATCCTTCTGTATGACCAAGACGGCAACGAGATTTGGGCATGCGCTAACGTTGACGCCCGAAGTGTCGATGAGGTTAAACAGCTCATTGATATGGATCCAGAGCTTGAGAAGAAGATTTACCAGAAGAGTGGTCAAACCTATGCACTAGGCGCTCTACCTCGTCTTCTTTGGGTTAAGAACAAGATGCCAGAGATCTACAACAAGGCAGCCAAGATTGGAATGTTCAACGACTGGCTTGCTTACAAGCTCACTGGTGTTCTTGCGGTTGAGCCATCAAACGGCAGTACCACCGGCATCATGAGCTTGGAAGAACGCGCCTGGGATCCGGAGATTGCAAAGGAGTGCGGTCTTCGTGATGATCTCTTTGGCCAGGTTATCGAGTGCGGAGAAGTTCTTGGCACTGTAACTGCAGACGCCGCAGTAGAGACGGGCCTTGCCGAAGGTACACCTGTTGTTGTCGGCGGCGGTGATTGCCAGCTGGGCATGATTGGCGTTGGCGCTTGCGAGCCTGGCCAGGCTGGCGTTTTTGGTGGTAGCTTCTGGCAGTACGAGTTCAACACCGATAAGAGCACTCCAGACCCAGATTATCGCGTCCGTGTAAACTGCCACGCTATTCCACAGATTTGGCAGTACGAAGCTCTGGCATTCAAGCCTGGTCTGGTTATGCGTTGGTATCGTGACGGCTTCTGCCAGGCAGAAAAGGCCGAAGCAAAAGAGCGCGGCATTGATGACGTGTATGAGGTCATGAACGAGCGCGCTGCAGAGATTCCTGCTGGTAGCCACGGTATGCTTTGCTGCTTCAGTGACGTTATGAACTACATCCACTGGATCCACGCAAGCCCAACGTTCACCAACTTTGAGCTTGATCCAGAGCGTTTCAATAAGTACACCTTCTATCGCGCAATTTTGGAGAACACCGCCCTTCTCGTCCGCGGCCATATTGAACTGGTCAAAGAAGCTACGGGCAATGAGCCAAGCGAGCTCATCTTTGCAGGTGGCGCTTCCAAGTGTTCTCTGTGGGCACAGATTGTTGCCGACGTTACCGGCAAGAACGTTCGCATTCCAGAGGTCAAAGAGGCAACTGCTCTGGGCGCCGCTGTTCTTGCAGGCTACGGTGTGGGCATCTACCCAAGCATCGCTGAGGGTGCAAAGCGCGTTGTTAAATGGGATAAGACATTCTCCCCCAACCCAGACAACAAGGCTGTTTACGACCAGCTCTATGTCCAGTGGAAGGATGTTTACAAGAGTCAGCTTGAGCTTGCAGAAGAGGGCAAGGTCAAGAGCATGTGGAGAGCACCTGGTCTGTAAACGCCGGGCTCCGCTGCGCCACGGATACGCATAGCGCACAAGAAAAACGTTTGGTCGCATCAAAAGTTGCGCCTGAAAGGAAAGCAAGATGTTTATTGTCAACGAGAACGATTTTGAGTACAGGTGCGGAGATCACGGTCCTAAGTACCTGATGAAGGG
>CAUVJF010000011.1:0-30338 GCA_963552125.1 uncultured Atopobium sp. | reverse complement strand
CCATCATCTAACACGCTGCCATGCGCCATAACGACAATTCTTGTGGCAAAGTCCAACACAACTTCCATGTCATGACAGACCATAAGAACAGCACAGCCCTTCTCGCACAGTGATTTGACCATATTCATGACCTGCAAACACTCTTTGTAATCCAGACCCGAAGTTGGCTCATCAAGCACAAGAATATCTGGCTCGCAGGCAACCACAGATGCAAGCGCAACCATCTGACGCTGTCCGCGAGAAAGCATAAACGGCGACGCCTCAGCGTCCAGTCCCATGCAATCAATTACTTCAAGCGCTTTCTTGCGCGCATCCTCTGCAGACACAGCCTTGAGCTCAAGACCAAACGCAATCTCCTCAAGGACACTCTCTTTGCAAATCTGATAATCGGGATTTTGGAACAGCGTTGAGACATGCTGGGCAATCTGCGACGTCTTCCAATCCTTGCACGAAGAACCCTTAATATGAATGTCTCCCGATCGAGGACGCAACAGGCCATTTACCAGCTTAGTTAAAGTTGTTTTACCTGCGCCGTTTTGACCGACAAGTGCCACAAGCTCGCCAGGGTGCAAGCTGAGGGAGACGCGCTCAACGCCATCAGTACTCCCCTGATATTTAAAGGTGGCGTCGATAACGTCAAGAACAGACTGAGTGCTTGGCTGGTCAGCGTCTTGAAGAACACCAATTCTGCCAAATGGGCCGCTCGATTCAGCAATCACAGGGCCATCTATGTTTGGAAGATACGTCTCCCCTGCTAACTCAACGTCATTAGTAGCTAATGGTTCAGAGTCCTCTGTAAGAGAAATACTACGATGCTGCAAAGCCCCAACACAGCACGCAAGCTGCTTGGCGGCTGACTGAACTGACAACGCAGTTTCATCGCAGACAGCTCTGTCCGCCTCAGATAACAAGTGAGCATACTCAGACTGATGAGAGAGCTCATGGACGCCCTTTGACACGCGCACGCAACGAGGAACGTCAACGCCAACCTCTTGCAGTAAATCTACCTGAGAGAACACTTCCTCACCGCTACCGTATGCACAAATGGAGCCCTTGTCCATAACGGCAATCTTTGAGCAATACTTAGCGAGAAGACCCACTTTTTGCTCAATCACCACAACCGTAATGCCTTTGGTTTTGTTGAGCTCTGAAAGCGTCTGGAAGATTAACTCGGACGACGTTGGATCTAAGGCCGCTGTTGGCTCATCAAGTACCATAACTTGTGGCTGAAGCGCCAAAAGAGCTGCAATAGCAACCTTTTGCTTCTGTCCACCAGAAAGAGAGGCAATCTCTCTAAAGCGAAGGTTGGCAATACCAACTGTCTCTAGAGCATAGGTAATGCGCTCTGGAATCTCTGCATGAGGAACTGCAAAGTTCTCGAGACCAAAAAGAAGTTCATCCTCAACAATTGAAGCAACCATCTGCGCGTTAATATCCTGGGTTACAGAACCCACAATTTTAGAGATATCAGTCAGCGCAACTGTGCAGGTATCCATTCCAGCAACAAGAATCTTTCCAAAGAAACTTCCTCTAAAGTGATGAGGAATAGCGCCAGAAAGCGCAAGAGCAAGCGTGGACTTGCCTGCGCCAGAAGGACCAACAATACCTACAAAGTCACCCTCCTGAACGCTTAGTGACAGCTCATTCAGAGCATGCGCTGAGCTATCAGGATAGCTATATGACACAGATTGAACTTCAATAATAGACACAGTGTTCTCCAGGAAATATGTGCGTATCTAAGAACTTATCGACCCAAAACCTTCTTAAGAGGAGCCGCAAGAACCTGAACAACAATAGCATTAAAAAATGCGGTTCCCACGATGACAGGAAGCATTACGTAGAAAAGCTCAATAGTTGCACCTTTGGCTGGAATAGCAATGGCAGCAAAGATGAGGCCAGAAATAAGTGTGGTTACAAAAGAGCCAATCGCAGGCATTACTGGCTTATCTGCAAGAGCAGACTTTGTGAAGGCAAACATAACAAGTGAAGCAACACCTTCTGCAACAAAATCAGCGCCAGGAACAGAGGTGGTCAGCTGAATAACGGTAGCTGCGATAAGACCAATAACCAGACTCTGAACAGCAGTTGGCTTCAGCAGAAGAATGGCCAGGCAGAACGATGCAATAATGAACTCTGGACCAATACCAATAGCGCTAATTGCCTTACCAACGGTCAGGTTAAGAATAAAACCAGCAGCAATAAGAACGGCAACAAGAACAAGAGAAGTGACATCCAAAACGCCTGAAGACTTTGAAACGGCAACAACACGTGGTGCCTGCTCAGCAGATCCTGTCTCTGTGTCTGCGGCGTTGACCTGATTAAGATTTTCTGTAGACATACAAACTCCTTTAACGCAAAACAAAATGAACAAACAAAACTTTCAACAAAACGGGTTTCTCGCCATCCGGATTTAGCAAGAAACGTACGCACAAAAAAAGCTCTCGGTCACCCGAGAGCCTCTAAATGCGTATGTAGAAGCAACTCATCGCTGACCGGAGAAAGACAAGTTGTTCCACCACCACTGCTGAGTGCATGTAGCGCGCATGATATGTCCTCCTCCCAAGAGCGTAAATTGCAATGTAAGAAGAATACCATTACTTTGCTAGATTGTGTCAAGAAATACATTAAGAAACAAATTAGAAACTGTGAACGGTACGCGTAAGATACCGCGAGAAAAAAAGGGGTCCCGAAGGACCCCTTGAATGAACTGCGAATGTTCAAGAAAACTTATGCCTCAGCAGCAACGACGTTAACGACGTGCTTAGCACCCTTCTTGAACTCAACAACGCCATCGCAAAGTGCAAAGAGAGTGTCATCCTTGCCGCGACCAACGTTTACGCCAGGAGTGATGTGCGTACCACGCTGACGGATGATAATCTGGCCAGCCTTGATTGCCTGACCACCGTAAATCTTAACGCCAAGGCGCTGTGCTTGTGAGTCACGACCGTTGCGGGAAGAGCCGAGACCTTTCTTGTGTGCCATAAATGCTACCTGCCTATCTCAATATCAGAAGTGACCAATTACTCTGCAGACTCGTCGGATGCCTTAGCAGCAGCCTTACGAGCGGTAGGGAGCGCGGTAACCTTCAGCTTAGTAAGGTTCTGACGGTGACCATTGGCGCGGTGATAGCGCTTACGCTTGTGGAACTTGAAGACGAGGACCTTCTTGTCCTTGTACTGCTCAAGAACCTCACAGGTAACCTTCTTAGAGGAAAGAGTGGCAGCGTCAGCAACAACCTTCTTGCCGTCGTTAAGCATAAGAACATCAAGCTTTACCTTATCGCCAGGCTGCGCATCAAGCTTCTCGACGCTGATTACGTCGCCCTTGGCAACCTTATACTGCTTGCCACCAGTTGCTACGATTGCGTACATGTGTGTAACCCTTCATTGCTGATTCTTGCAACGATTAATACTATCTTTGTATTTCTGAAGATCCGAGCAAAGATCTTCGCCGCCGTGACCTGTGACATCCGCGGGAAACTGTCGGTGTCCCATGTCCCTCGGCGAGAAACACAACTCGAAATAGTCTACTGCATATTTCAGAAAATTCCAAGACAAAACTACATGTTATAGAGGCTTCACAAGGAGTCCATTTTCTGAAACGTGTGCCTGTGAGGTGCGACACACCTTCAACGAGTCAATGCCTTGTAGGCCATCCACTCCAGCTTGAGCTGCAATTCTTTGAGCCTCATAAATCAAAACCGCAGGTCTAAGCGCTGCTCTTGGATCTTGGAGTGTATCAAGCTCAAATGAAATGCACGTTTCAGATGAGCTCTCAGAAATCTTATAGCCCGCAAACGTTGTCTCTAAATTGACCACTTTTTGCTTATCTCCGCGCATGTATGTCAACTCTTTTTTGGCGAGAAGATCCTCAAACCCCCAACGCAGCGCATCTGACCTAAGACCTTCTCCCAAAATGTCACATCTCCAATGAGCGGCATTCAACCATGCTTCAAGCGCAGGCAGCGACCGATCAACGTAGCTGGCAGCAAACGGAGCAAGCGCGGGAGGCGTAGCCGACAACAACCTCTCTAACGCTTCATCCGGGTCCACGTATTCTGTGAGCTTCAAGTCAAAGTACTCCGCCTCAGACGAAGCACCAACGGGAAGCGCCTGAGAAAATTGCACGCCCATGCGCTTTGCAAAGCCATTGCCTACTCTAAACGGCAGCTGAGCTCTACGAACACAGCGCTCAATAGTGCCAATGAGCTCAAGGTGTCCTAGAAACGCAAGGCGGTCGTCTTTCTTGTAAGCCACGCGAAGCCTAAAAATCTCTGCTCCACGCTCCGTCATAATCTCTGGCTGAATCTGCGGTCTACCGGCACGCCAGTCCTTCTTCATGGGCTCAGCCACCTCAGGAGCTACGCTCTCTTCCTGCACATCCGTCATGAGCGCACCCCCCATCAACACGTTGTCGACCTTCAAGGTCTGGCATACCGCACATCCCGTACAAGAGGTAAACGTGCAGTCTGGTGTGGTAACCTCGTCCATCGCCTTACGATATTCTCGCTGTAAATAGCCCTTGGAGACGCCAGGAGACGTGTGATCCCATGGAAGTTTTGCCTGGATATCAAAGGTTTCTGTTGCAATATCAGAGAGCGAGAAACCCAGACTTTCTGCTGCCGCATTCCAAGCATCAAGATTAAACTCGCTGGTCCATGCATCAAACTTACAACCATTTTTCCAAGCCCGGTAAATCAAATCAAAACCGTCGCGGCCCATCTTTGAAAGCGCACCTTCTACCAGGGACGTTCCAGAATCATGATAGGCAATCTTGAGTCCCCTATCGTGATTTGACGACAAGAGTAACTGCTGTCTACGCTGGGCTTCCTCACGAGAAATCTGGCCAACCCACTGAAACGGTGTGTAGGACTTGGGCACAAATACGGCAACAGAAGCAGAAACCGTAACGCCCTTGCCGCCAATTTCTCGACCAATATCTAAAATACGCTTTGCAACTGCGGGAATGGCTTGAATGTCTTCATCAGTTTCTGTTGGAAGGCCCATCATAAAGTAGAGCTTCATGCGGCGCCAACCATTTTCAAACGCATTTCTAGCTGCCGATTCAAGATCATCCTCGGTAACATTTTTGTTGATGACGTCACGCATGCGCTGGGAGCCTGCTTCTGGTGCAAACGTCAGTCCACCGCGCCTTGAGGTAGAAACAGCGTCTGCCATCTCCGCGCCAAACGCGTCCATACGCTGGGAAGGAATGGAGATTCGCACGCCGCGTTTACGCAAATCAGAGTTCATACGGCGCAGAATATAGCCGCACTGAGAGTGATCCGTTGTAGAGAGCGACGTGAGCGAGACCTCATCGTAGCCGCTCTTCAAAAGGCCTTCCTCGCCTGCTTTAACAATCTGCTGAGCTGGGCGCTCGCGAACAGGACGATACGTCATACCAGCCTGACAGAACCTACAGCCGCGGGCACAGCCTCGTTGAATCTCTAGAGCCAGCCTGTCCTGAACAATCTCGGTATACGGAACAATGCGCTGCGCAACAGGATTAGTCACCGAAAGGTCTGGCAGGCAACGTTTATAGACCACGCTTGGTGCACTACTTCCCTCTTTAGGAACCGCATATCCCCAGCGTGTTGAGGTATTGTCGTGCACAATCTGATAAAGCGACGGCACGTAGACACCTTGAATCTCAGACAACCTCTGCAAAATTTCTTGGCGAGAAACTCCTTCAAGCTTGGAAGTTCTCACGCACTCGCACATCTCTACCAGTGCTTCTTCGCCGTCGCCTAATAGAATTGCATCAAAGAGCGGGGCCACTGGCTCTGAGTTCCAAACAGAAGGACCGCCACCAAAAATAAGTGGGTCCTCTTCATCACGTTCTTCAGCGAGCATTGGGATGCCCGCTAAATCAAGCGTTTCTATAATATTGGTTGCGATCATTTCATGCGCAAGGGTGAAACCCACTACATCAAAAGATGCTAAAGGCGCAGCACCCTCCAACGAAAGCAGAGGAACATTGCGCTTGCGCATCAAAGCCGCCATATCGACCCAAGGCAGATAGGCGCGCTCACAAGAAATATGAGGCGCCTTATTCAAAGCGTTATAGAGAATGGCAATGCCCAAATTAGGCTGACCCACCTCGTACACGTCAGCGTAAACCATACAAACGTGAAAAGGACCTTCTTGCTCCTCTACTGCTCCCCACTCGTGATTTAAGTATCTTGAGGGTTTCTCGACATGAGGAAGCATGGGCTCAATGAGATGGAAGAGATTTTCTCGTTTAACACGCACGATAGTCTACTTTCTATCTTTTGGCGAGGGACTGTGTGGTTGCTATCTCTACGGTATTTGATTGTGAATTTGTATCTGCTGTTGCGCTTACATCTGTAGAAGCACTCGAAGCGCCAGTTTTAGTAGAAGAATCAGCTGCTACCCCGTCGCGTTTCTCGGCAATTTTGCGAGCGTACGCGTGAATGACGCGAGCAGTAGTGTGAGTACCTGCGTATCCCATGCCAGCCTTCAGCGCCCAGCCAAACCCTGGAACTGTACCTGCGACCGTGCGTGCAACCGTACGGTATCCAAAGCCCGCACCCACAACGCCGAGAAGTTCGGCGATGGTTTCAACACTCATATTGATGTTATAGGCGGAGGTAATATCAAGTGCGAGTCTAATCTGGCGCGCTGTCATCAGCGGCATATCAGAGCCAGGAACAAACGCCACAGCTCCAATAGCTGCATTTTCTTTAGCGCAAGCAGCAGTTATCTGTTTGACCACTTGAGTTCTACAAAGAGGATACGCTGCCGCAAAAGAGACTGATTTTTCTGTTGCAGTTGCGATCCATGAAGAGAGTCGATCAAAGAGCACTTCTTCAGTGGTACCCGCAACAATGCTAATAAGCCCCGTGTTGTAGAGCGTATCAGCAATTTGTTGCGCTTCAACTGCAGACTCTACAACCACCGCACAAGGAATTGAATGACTTACCAACATGGTAAGGGCGTCCTCGTACTGTGATGTTGGCGTAGGAATAATCACCGCAATATCAGGAATAGCAGCATTCTTTCCCGTGCGACCAATGCCTCCAGAAACAAACGAAACACCGTCGGCAAGTTTAGAGACGCGCACCGTTGCATCTGTTCTCTCTGGCATAAAATACGAATGTACAGCCAGGATTACCTCTTCAGAAGCAAGGGAATCAACGTAGATATGCGTATAAGTTGGCTCTAGAGATGAAAGCGACCCGCGGAATTCTTGTAATACAGAGGTGGCAAGTTTGCCCAAGCTGTTTCTTTTTGCCATGGCTTATGCCGCCTTTGTTCTATGTCTGTAAACAGACTGGACGATTCCTACAGAAACGAGCTGGGCAATCATCGATGTTGATCCAAAGCTGATAAAAGGCAATGGAATACCAGTAATAGGCATGATACCAATACACATGCCAACATTCTGTAAAACCTGGAACGACCACATGGCTGCACAACCAACAAGTACCAGCTTAGAGAAGGTATTCTCGGTCTTCATGGCAAACAGAATGGTTGCAAAAATCATCCATGCAAAAAGTGAAAGCATAACGAATGCACCAAGAAAGCCAAACTCTTCCGAGAAGAGTGCAAAAACAAAGTCTGTGTGTGCCTCTGGTAAGAATCGTCCACTTGCCTGCGTAGCGTTACCTGGTCCTTTTCCAATAAAGCCACCAGAACCTACGGCAATCTTTGCCTGTTGCAGGTTATAGCCGTCTCCCGACGGATCAACGGAAGGATCCAAGAAGACGGTAAGACGCTTCATCTGGTACTCCTTAAGAATGTGAGGAATACCAGGAATCATAGAAGTCACAACAACAAGAGCAACAACAGCAATGAGCAAAAGAACGGTCACAAGAATCCAAGAACGTTTTGCACCAGAGCAAATGATGATGGTGGCTCCGATAACCAAAATAATCAGGCCAGTTCCCAAGTCAGGCAAAAGCATAATGGAGCCGAATGGAACCATCAATGTTCCACAAAGCTTTACATAGTCTCTTAGTGTTTCTACCTTACCGTTATACTGAGCACTCACCGAAGCCATAAGGAAGATTGTGACAATCTTTCCCAGCTCAGACGGCTGAAATCTAAATCCAACAAGTGGGATATTAACCCAGCCTGTCATACCCTTAACCGAGACGCCAAAGCCTGGAATCTTAGGCAAAATCATCAACACAACTACGCCGACAAGCAGTACATTTGTCATATTTGAAAGTGCTCTGTAGTCATAGCGCCACATAAGTGTGGCAAAAACAAGGCCCAAACCAATACCCAGAAGGTGCCTAGGAAAACTAGCTTCGGCAATGTTCATCGATGCGGTCCAGATAACCACAATACCGATGAGGACGAGAAGTGCCGCGGGAACAAGCTGTGCTAGATAGAGATTACTCAAGATATTCTTACCAGTAAGCTTCTCTTTCTTGGCAAGACCGCCTGAAGGAATACCTCCACGTCTCCTAAAAGGTGAGTTCATTCTCTGTTTTGTAACTGCAGATGAATCAAGTGCCATGGGTTTCTCGCCTCCTTACCTACCAACATTGTCTGGCTGATTATAAATTGCGCCAAAGACGTCTCGAACAATATACATACCAGAGCTAGCACCAGCAGGTGCACAATCAAGGTTTGCAGCAATAACATACTGAGGCTTATCTGCAGGTGCATAGCCAACAAACCAACCAACGGGCTCGCCAATAGACTGCTGCTCAGCAGTACCCGTCTTACCACAAACAGTAACATCCAGATTAGTCCAGTGGATAGTCTGAGTAGCTGACTCCTCGTAGACAACGCCATACAGGCCGCGAGCAACAATGTCTCGGTGCTCGTCTTTTTCTTCTGGCGTCAGAATGACCTCGTTTTTATACTCAATAACAGAGCCATTGCCATTTCTGGCGTTAATACTCTTCAAAACATGTGGTTTATAAATTGGACCTCGATTTGCAATGCCACAATACGCATTTGCCATCTGAAGGCAGGTTACCAAAAGATCGCCCTGTCCAATTGCAAGGTTACAGTTGTCACCACCCTGCCACTTACGAGCATCATCAGGTGAGCTAGTAAAGTAATTCCACTTCCACTCTGCATCAGGAACGCGGCCAGATGCCTCTTCTGGAAGGTCAATACCAGAAAGCGCACCAAGTCCAAAGGCACGGAATGTCTCTTGCATGCCCTCTGGATGATCGTTGTTATAGAAGAAGCCCTTACCAATCTCATAAAAAACAATATCGCAAGAGTTGGTAATACCGGTAATCAGATTAACGGTGCCGTGACCAGAAAGAAGCCAGCAGTGCATGCCGTACTGCTCGCCAAAACCAGTCCAGAAACCCGTGCAATACCAGCTGGAATTTCCGTCACAAATGCCGTATTTGAGTCCAGCAAAGGTAGTAAGTGCTTTGATGGTAGATCCAGATGGATACTGTCCAGCAATTGCACGATTCATCAGCGGATAGTTTGCCTCTTCAGAAGAAAGCATATCCCAGTCAGAACTGGAAATGCCTCCAACAAACATTGAAGGTGAATACGTTGGATAGCTTGCCATAGCAATAACTTCACCGTTGGTGCAATCAAGTGCCACCACACTTGCACTGCGACCTTGGAAGTCTTGTGATCTAACTGTGTTAATAACACTGACAAGGGATGCTTCTGCCGCTTTTTGAATGTTTGCATCAATGGTCAAAACAACATCTGAGCCGCCCTGAGGAGCAATAGACGTTGAGTGAGATAAAACATTACCAGCAGCATCAACATACACCGTTTGCTCACCACGAACACCCTGAAGAGCAGACTCGTACTGATACTCAACACCCGTTTGTCCCACGATATCGCCATGGGCATACACAAAGCCGCCATCTGCAGTTTTACTGCTTTCAAGCTGCTCTTGCGTAACGGTACCGGTATAGCCAACAACATGAGCTGCAAGGGAACCATTAGGGTATGCTCGCTGCGTACGCTCTTCAATTGAAACACCGTCAAGCAAAGCACCGTGAGCGTAAATGTAGGCAACTACGCGCCTAGATACGTCTACAGAAACGGTACGAAGCGCCTGAGCGCCATCTGAGGTATCCATAATTTTTCTGCGCACCGCCAGCATGGGCATGCCCAAGAGGTTGGCAAGAATCTGCAGTTTAACGTAGTCTTCTGCAACATCTGCTCGAGCTACTACCGTTGGACTTGGTCTGTTGGTAACAATCTCCACGCCATTTCTGTCCAGAATACGACCACGAGGCGCCGCGGTGGTAACCGTGCGCGTACGGTTGCGCTCTGCTTGCTCAGTATAGTCAGCTGACGATAAGAGCTGCATAGTCCAAAGACGACCAATAAGCACCGCAAACATGCCACCGACGGCAATTGCAAAACCGATAAGTCTGGACGAGAGGGTTTTCTCGGCAGAACCATCAGAACCGCCAGAAGCCTTAGGAGCGCCGCCGCCAATATCAAAGGTAAATGGCGAATCTTTTCTACCAAAGGTCAGGTATACGATGATCAAACCAATTGCTGCGACAGCGCAACAAGCAAGGATAACAAGGGTGAAATTCATACTATCCCCTTATTTAAGGCGCTGTGGAGCTCGGTGAGATCCGCGATAGAGCGTTGTTCCACCCAAAGAAGAGTGAGATCTTTGGGAATGCGAAAGCACATAGAAAACAGGCAGAGCGGCCAAAAGAGTGAACAACATGGTAGGGAAAGACTTAAACAGCAGCCCCTCAAAGAAGTTGCCACCAGAGCCAATCAAAGAGTTGATGAGCTGGTACATAAAGGTGACACCAAAAGTTTGAAGGGCCACAAAACCCATAGAGGTACCAAACTTGCCAGAGATTCTGTCTCTTACCTCTTGGCCCATGAAATAAGAACTGACCACAAGCAAGAGTGCCATGAGGCCAATAGGATTAGGAGAAGTCAAATCATAGATAAGACCAGCAATAAAGCCGCATATCACGCCGGTTTTACCACCATATCTCAGCGCAATAGCTGCCGAGAAAATCAGTGCAAAATTGATAACTCCCCCACCAAAAGAAACCTGTGGTGTAAGCATAATCTGCAAAATGAAGCAAATAACAGCAAGAACGGCGATGCTGCGTGTGTTTTTATTTCTATCAGAAACCTGCATGCATCCCCCTTAATCTGTTCTTCCGCTGTTATGTTGTGTATTACCCGTTGGAGCAGCAACTGTTGCATTCTGCTGAGTGTTTGTTGTGTTGTTTGTTGAACCGCTGCCAGTTGAACCGCTCGATGAAGACGTAGAGGATCCGTCTTTTGAGTCTTTATCCTTACCGTCTGAATCAGTTGCTGTTGGAGTGTTTTGCTTATCTGCCTCTGCAATATCATCTGCGGTAGCTTTTTGCTCCTCAGAAAGAGACGTGATAACCATTACCTCCTCGTTAGTGCTGACATTTCCATAAGGCTCAACAACAATGGTGTAATAGAGCGATCCTGGAGCTGCCTCAACGCTGGTAACCTTACCTAGAGGAAGGCCCTTAGGGAATACGCCACCAAGACCGCTGGTAACAACTGTATCGCCTACGGCAACCTTCTGGTTGGTGTTGATGAGGTTAAGAGTAATCTGTCTTGACGCAGAACCCATAAGCATGCCTTGAGCTCGACTGCTTTGAACCATAGCAGCCACACCGCTCTTCTCGTCAGTGATAAGACGAACGGTAGAGGTTGTAGGACCACACTCAATAATCTGGCCGATAACGCCACCGCTATCAACAACAGGCATGCCAACAGCCAGCCCGGACGAAGTTCCCTTGTCAATCACGATGGTGTTATTGAACGAGTCAGTAGAACCAGAGATAACACGGGCGCCCGTGGACTGCAGGTTATAGGTATTTTTGAGGTCGAGAAGACCCTGCAGGCGCTGGGTGGACTGATTTGTCTCTTCTAGCTCTGCATTTCTTGAACGCAACTGCTCATTTTCTGCCTTGAGGTCAGAAAGCGTTTGCTGGTCTGCTGTTAAGTTACTAAAAATGTTACCAATGCCCTGGAAAGGCATGGCAATAGCAGAACCCGCCATTCTAAAAGGCATGGTAATAGTAGAGAACCCACCTCGAACCATCTCGAGCGGTCCTTCTGTACCCATACGAGCGCTGACCGTCAATAACACAATTGAAAGCAGCGAAAGAATAATAAAACTACGGCCACCCGTATGCTTATTATTGTTAGATCCAAGGCCTGTTGAAGCACCCTGGATCTGATGAGACAATGGCATATTTATTGGCCTGCACTCTGAACAAATCCACCGGACAATGCGTTAGCCTCAAGAACCTTTGCACAACCGGTAACAACATTTTCTAATGCGGTTGGGCTTACGTTAACGGGAACGCCAGTCTCTTCACGAAGTCTTTGATCAAGACCGCGAAGCATGCCGCCGCCACCGGTAAGCAAAATACCGTAGTACATAAGATCAGAGGCAAGATCTGGTGGAGTCACATCAAGCGCATCTTTGACAGCCTTGGTGACCTCGTCAAGAGGACGATCAAGGGCACGACGAATCTCTTCTGACTCGATACGAACAGTCTTTGGAAGACCGCTCATGACGTCACGACCGTTTACCTCAACGTCAAGCTCTTCTGCAAGAGGAGCTGCTGAGCCAACCTTAATCTTGATGTCTTCTGCGGTACGCTCACCAATAGAGAGGTTGTAGGCATCACGAACATGCTCAAGAATAGTTTGATCAAACTCGTCACCTGCAGTTCTGATGGACTGCGAGACAACAATACCGCCCATGGAGATAACAGCAACCTCGGTAGTACCGCCACCGATATCAACAACCATGGAGCCAGTTGGATCCTCAATTGGCAAGTCTGCACCAATAGCTGCAGCCATAGGCTCTTCAATCAAGAATGCCTGACGTGCACCTGCCTGAATAGTTGCCTCAAAAACAGCGCGTTTCTCGACAGATGTAACGCCAGAAGGAACGCAAACAACTACGCGTGGACGTGGTGACCAAGGATATTTACGCTCACGTGCCTTCTCGATGAAGTAACGAAGCATAACCTCAGTAACATCAAAGTCTGCAATGACGCCGTCTTTAAGAGGGCGCTCAGCAATGATGGAGCCAGGGGTACGGCCAATCATGCGCTTTGCATCAGCGCCAACGGCCAGAACGCGGCTCTCGCTTTTATCGATTGCAACAACCGATGGCTCATTGATGACAATACCCTGACCACGAACTGCAACAAGGGTGTTTGCAGTTCCCAGATCGATGGCTAGGTCTCCGCCATATTCTCCGAAGAGCGAATCGAAGATAGACATGATATCCAATCAAACGTGCTACGCATGTGCGTAATTATCCTGCAGAAAGAACGATTAAAACAGTTTAGTACTAGTTACCAGACTTTGAAGAGCTGGAGGAACTGTTAGAGGAATTTGAGGAGTTAGATCCATTAGTTCCAGAGGTAGTTCCCGAATTAGAGCCGTTAGTACCAGAAGTTGTGCCGGAGTTCTGGTTATTCTGGCTTACGTATGAAGTGGTAACGCTTGCAACCTTCCAGCCAATACCATCACGGACAAGCTCAATGGTGTAGTCAACGTTGCCGCCATTAGAAAGACTGACAGAAGCATTAACTGTAGAGTGAGTCATGCTCTGGTCAACACCGTTGATGGTAACAGCAGAACTTGTTGGCAGGCTGTTGGAAATCTGCTGAAGAGTTGTGCTAGAGACAGAGCTAGAGACATAGCGACCAATATCGGTGCCCTGTGCCTTAGCGTTGAAAATATCCTGAACAACAGACTGTTGGGTTGGCCATCCATAGCCACGATAGTAAGCATAACCAGCGCCACCAACAGCCAAGATAAGCAAAATAAGAATAGTGATAAAGACCTTAAGGCCGGTATGGCGATGCTTACGCCTAATCTTCTTGTCCTTCTTATCCTGCTCAATAATTTCCTGCTCAGTAATCTGGAAGAAGCCAGTGTCTTCTGCAGAAGGAATGAGCTCGCCGGACATACCTGTAGGATCCAGTGGATCATAGGCACCATAGCCAGCTGCCTGAAGGAAGGCATCAGTCTCAGATGGCTTGCCAGAAGTCATTGCAGTAATAGCCTTGCGAGCTGCATCAAAAGCAGACTGCTGCTGATTAGACAGAACAAAGCTGCCGTCTGCAGTAGCGTGGGTAAAAGCGTCAACTGCCTCAGACATGCGATTTGCTGCAACGTATGCAAGACCAAGATCTGCATAAATCTTATTGGAATTATCCAGAGGATTGGCAAAATCAAGAGCGGTACGATATGCCTCAACAGCATCAACAGGCCTATTCAGACCCATGAAGCATGCGCCAAGGCTGCAAAGTGCTGATGAAGGATTAGGGTTCTTCTCGTCAACTGCAGCGTTTCTGTAAGCAATGCCGGCGTTGCGAATATCACCGATCTTCTCGTATGCAGAACCAAGAGCGAGCTGTGCCTTATAAGGAGTTGCATAAGAGGCGTCCTGGACAGCGTTAGTAAGGGCAGCAATTGCCTCCTGTACCCTACCAGCAGCCAGAAGTGCGCGACCCTGATTAGTAGAGAGAGCGCCAACCTTGCCGTAGGAAGCGTCAGCAAGAGCGGACTTGTAAGCAGAAGCTGCGGAATCAAACTGTCCAAGCTTCATATAAGCGTTTCCAAGAAGGTGGTCAATCTGACCGTTTACCTCGCCTGGCTCTTTAGCCACATCAAACTGACTGATAGCTACAAACCAGTCGCCCTGATCATATGCAGATTTACCTAACTCAAATGCCTGTTGATTCACAATATCCTCCAAGAGTCTGTGCGACTTGGCTTTAAGCGTTTTCAATTCTAATGGAATTGACGATATCGCCAACCTTTAACTGGGAAATGACATCCATTCCCTCGATAGTTGTGCCAAATACGGTGTATCCAGAATCCAAGCCATGCTGTGGACCAAGACAGAAATAGAACTGAGAACCTGCGGAGTTTGGATCTTGAGAACGAGCCATAGCAAGGGCACCGTCAACGTGGGAGTTGTTAGGATTAGTGGTGAACTCCTCTTTGATGCGATAACCAGGACCACCGGTACCAGGAATTCCGTCAGGACCAGGGTTACCAAACACAACATCTTCAACACTCATCTCACGAGTGTTTGGGTCTCCGCCCTGAAGAACAAAGCCAGGGACAAGACGGTGGAATTTGGTATCGTCATAGAAGCCAGACTCTGCAAGCTCGCAGAAGTTTGCCACATGAATAGGTGCGCCCTTACCGTCAAGCTGAACCTTAATGATTCCCTTGTTGGTATCAAAGACGGCGACCTCAGTACCAGTAACCTGGCGCGCTGGTGTATACAATGGATCAAGTCCAAACATAATTCCTCCAAGCTTCTTTACATCTAAGAGAAGAAAACGCGAGAAACCCTTAGTAATAAAGAACTTCTTTTCTAACCTAATTATTTTACCAGTATGATGAGATTTTTGAAATTAAAGCAGCTGAACGGTAGAGATTTACTGCTTTTGTGGCTTCCAATTCACGTAATTTTCATCAAAAAGTTTCTGGTATGAGCTGGAGCCGCTAGAGTCTCTGATGTTATCAACTGGCGCCAAGATATTGTCTTTATCCTGAGAAGGATTGTTAGAAGCAACTGAGCGCTTCCATCCCTCACTCAAAGCATCGGAGCGATTACGAAGCCAGTTACCCAGTTTGGTGAGATTTTCAATAGTCTGACGATAGTTTCCGTTGGAGTCATCAAGACTAGAAAGGTCAGAGATAACATTACTAATATCCAGCGAAATCTGCTCTGCTTCCTGTTGAGCATCAGCGCGCTCCTGATCAGAGCCAGTAATGGCAAGCTGATCAAAGGTTTTCTCGTTATCATCAAGGCGCTTTGAGAGGTCTCCAAGCTTCTGATAGTCACTATCAAGTGCGTCAAAAACAGCATCCGAACTTGTATTTTGCTGAGTTGCACTGGTGTCTTGACCCGTGAGGTGTGTAACCGGAGTGGTGGTAGGAGTAGATGAGACTGGCGCCTCAACCTTTGCGCGATTGTCGGTTGCCTGAGGGTCCCACGGGTGCGTGATGACAAAGATTGCAGCTACTACCAGCGAGGTAACAAGAAGTGCTGAAAGCAGAATAACGCGCGTACGCGGGATTCCTTCGGCTTCAGGGAGGTTCTCTTTTGAAGGCTCGGAAGGGATTGCAGACTCAAAGCGAGGAGCTGGCCTGCGACTTACCGAGGCAAACGCGCTGGTAGTGTCTGGGTCAGCGTTGTCGGCTGGCATTTGTTGCAAAACAGTAGGATCTGCTGCAACAGAAGATGCTGCATGAGGGTCTGCATCTGCGAGTGGATCGTGTTTCTCGCCAGGCGCTGGAGCGGCGTCAATCTCTGGAAGCTTGATGTTACGTGTGGGCCTGATGGCTCGAGCAGGACGAGCAGCAGGCGCTGCCTGTGGCAGAGGAAGGCCACACTTGGGGCAGCTTTCTGCAGCAGCACCAACTAAGGCGCCACAATGAGGGCACCACTCAGCTTGAGTAACAGGAATCCTTTGAGTCAAACTTAGATCAATCTGACAATGAGGGCAGGTCAAAGCCCCTTCATCGACCTCAGATCCACAGTTTGGACAACGCATACACCCTCCACAACTCTTTGCTTGTGCTTCAGTTTAATCGTTTGTATCAGCAGAAGAGCTATAAGTTGACTTTCCTCCCATTAATCTCACAACCAGGTCAAAGAATCGATCCTTTGCATAGTTGTGAATGTAACGCTCGGAAATTCTGTTGAAGATGATAACGGAAATCACCAGACAAAGTGCCAAGTATGGCAAGATGCGTGGGGTGAGCAGTGCAATACGGAAGAAGTCCTGCGCCACCGTACATCCACCAACAACAATGGCAATGCATACAACAAGAAGTGCAATGCGGAGCTTGGTAAGCGGCAAAGAGATTCTTCTAAGCAGCGCAAAACCAACTGTTGCGGTGGTGATAAGCGCCATCGTAGATACCTGAGACAAGTTGAGCTTAAACAGATGACCTGCGGTCATAAGAAGCGCAAGCGTGATGGTAACCGCAATAGAAGCAGGTAGTGACTTGCGCAAAATGTTGACCAGGAAGTTGCCTTTTACGCGGTCGTGATTTGGCTCAAGCGCCAACACAAACGATGGCAGGCCAACGGTTGCAAAAGACAAAAGTGACATCTGAACGGGAATAAAAGGATACGGTGGCGCAATGATGCAATAGAGTGCAAGCACTGCCGTGTAAACCGTCTTAACAAGAATGAGCGCAGCAGAGCGCTGAAGGTTATTGATAGAGCGTCTGCCTTCCGCAACAACTTCTGGCATGTGCGCAAAGTCATTATCTGCCAGGACAATCTCCGCAACGTTTCTAGCTGCTGCAGAACCTGAAGCAACAGAGATAGAGCAGTCCGACTGCCTCAGAGCCAAGATGTCGTTTACGCCGTCGCCGGTCATGGCAACGGTGTGACCAAGATTCTGGAGTGCAATAACAAGCTCGCGCTTCTGCTCTGGCGTAACGCGACCAAATACATGGTACTTCTCGACAGCTGCAGCGATATCTGCTTCTGTGTGCAGCGTAGTTGCGTCTACCCAACCGTCGGCATAAGGGACTCCCGCGCGTTCAGCAATAGCAGAGACGGTACGAGGGTCATCTCCCGAAATAACACGCAGGTCAACGCCTTGCTCAAGGAAGTACGCAATGGTTTGTGGAGCGGTCTCTCTAATCTGGTCTCTGAGTACCACATAACCCAGGAGCTGAGGTGTTCCCTGCAATGCGTCGTTTTGGTCAAAGCCGTCAACACGGCAGGCAACTAGCACGCGTTCAATGGATGCAAAGGCATCGGAACCTGCAATTACATCTGCCGCCTCAGGACCAAGCACAAACTGAGCTGCACCGATAACAAATGCCTCTCCGTCCTCAGTCACACAGCCAGAGTACTTTCGCTTGGAAGAAAACGCCACAACGCGAGAAGGACGCTTGCTTTGAATCCCCTGCTTGGATGCATACGCAAGAATTGCTGTAGCAGTGTCGTTGGCATCATCTTTATTTGCGCCGACAACATTTACAGCCGCTTGCAGAGCGCCCGCAGCCTCAGTAATTGGCTTAAACGAAGCATCCAGGACACGAGCAACTTCCATGTTTCCCGTGGTGATAGTACCTGTCTTGTCCAAACAAAGAGTATCTACGCGTGCCAGCGTTTCAATACAGTATTGCTGCTGAACCAAAACATTCTTCTGGCCAAGCCTAATAGTTGCAATAGCAAGCACAGAGCTGGTGAGAAGAACAAGTCCTTGAGGAATCATGCCAATAACAGCAGCAATCATCGAAAGAAGTGCTTCGTTTAAATCAGCATGGCCAATGAAATACGTACGGACAAACAAGCCAATACCCAGCGGAATCAGTGCAATGGAGCCTGCGCGGATAATTGACTTAATTGTGGTAAGAATCTCTGAGTTGATCTCTTTAACAAACTTTGCTTCCGCGTTAATACGTGCAGCGTAGCCTTCCTGGCCTACGCGACAAACCCTGCCAACAAGACTGCCCCTCTCGACAAAACTGCCCGAAAGAAGCTCATCTCCCGTGGTCTTTTGCACGGGCTCTGCCTCACCAGTTAGAAGGCTTTCGTCAACGCTTACGTGCTCTGACACAAGAATACTGTCAGCAGGAATTTGATCGCCCGTCTTCAAGCGCACAAGATCATCGATGACAAGCTCGTCTGGTTTGATAAAGGTATCTTTTCCGTCACGAATTACACAAACACTCTGAGCTGTCATAAGAGACAGGCGGTCAACCATGCGTTTTGCACGAATCTCTTGCACAATACCAATGACCAAGTTTGCAAGAACTACGCTCATGAACAGTGCATTTCTGTACTGTCCCGTTACAACAACAAGCAGCGCCATCAAAACATTAACTATGTTAAAGAGCGTAAAGCTGTGCTCTGCAATAATCTGAGCAATAGATTTGGTTTTGACGTCTGTATTAGTATTGACTTTACCCGCAGATACTCTCTCTGCAACTTCTTTTGACGTCAGACCTTCATACGTTTCTTCAAAACGTTTGCTGCTCTTACCTGCAGTATCTTGCAATGACATATAAACAATCTCCAGTCAGTGATGGCCGGTTTTTTGCACGTGGTGACCCCGGTGGGTTTCGAACCCACGACCTTTTGCTCCGGAGGCAAACGCTCTAATCCACTGAGCTACGGAGTCATGGTGCATAAGTATACCCCAGCCTACTTACTGCCTTTTGTAACGGTTTGCGTAATTTTCTTCTGGTATTTTCCCATGCTAAAATGAATACAACCAGCAATTGAGGAGCTCATGAATACTATTTCTGTTGACCTTACGTCTGACTCATATCAAATCTATGTAGGACATCACTTGCTTGCACAAGCCGGTAAGCTCATTCGCTCGCACACCTCAGGTTCAAAGATTCTTTTGGTCACTCATCCAGATTTGAACAAACTCTTTGGTGCAGAGCTTCTTACCTCGTTGGAGTCAGCTGGCTACTCTGTTACCACTGCCACAGTGTCTACAGGTGAGCACGCAAAATCATTTGAGTCGTATCAAAAGCTGGTAAACGTCCTGGCAGAACATCGTTTTACACGAGAAGACATTGTGGTAGCCCTGGGCGGTGGAGTCATCGGAGACCTTGCGGGATTTGCTGCAGCTACCTACATGCGAGGTTGTGCGCTCGTACACATCCCTACCTCGCTTTTGGCGATGATTGACTCTTCAATTGGTGGAAAGACGGCCATTGACCTGCCTTTTGGCAAAAATCTTGTTGGTGCCTTCTATAACCCCAGGGCAGTTATTGCAGATCTTGAACTGCTGAATTCTATTCCCGCGCCACTTTTGCAGGATAGCTGCGGAGAGCTTATTAAATACGGTGTTCTTTCTGGACATGACCTCTTTAATAAAATCTCTTTGGCGAGAAACCCCGTGCAGGTCATCGATGTATTGCACAGACAAGAGCTCATTCAAGCGTGCATTAAAATAAAGAAATCAGTTGTTGAAGCAGACTTCAAAGAAGCGGGATCAAGAAAACTGCTCAATCTGGGCCACACACTTGGTCATGCTATTGAGACAATTAGCAACTTTGAACTTGGACACGGTTCCTGTGTTGCTGCTGGAACGGCCATGATGGCAAAAGCCTGCTTCAAACTTGGTCTTTGTTCTTATGAAGACGCAAAGAGCATCGCTGAGCTTACGCAGTCTTATGGGCTTCCTACCAGCACATCATTTGATGTAGAAGAGCTTTATAACGCAGCACTACATGACAAGAAAAGCCACGCAGATTCAATTGACATGGCGCTTATCTATGGCATTGGTGACGTACGTATTGAGCGCAAGTCATTTGCAGAACTTAAACAGCTTATTGAGTTGGCAAAAGAAGACTAACGCCCTAAACGCTCTAACTCTTCTGCAAGCTTACGTACTGACTGTTTAAGAGCTGTCTTATCTTCAGCTAAGATGTCATTTTTGTTGAAGATGCCGTTAGCAGTTCCTACATAAGCATAACCACCAGCAAATACATCAGCAAGATTATCTGTTGTAACGCCACCAACCGCCATAAGCGGTAAGTTTCCTAAAGGCTCGCATACCTTTTTAGCGTACCCATAGCTAACCTCATTTGCGGGGAATACTTTGACAATATCTGCACCAAGAGCAAATGCATGTGCAATCTCTGTTGGCGAAAACGCCCCTGGAACACTCAAAATCTCATGCTCTTTGCAGTAGTCAAACATCTCTTCAGAGAGCAGCGTTGGTGATAAAACAAACGTTGCGCCAGCTTTATGAGCCGTCTGAAGATCTTCAAGAGTAAGTACGGTACCAGCGCCAATATTGATATCAGAACCATATTCACTGGACAGCTTCTGAATTAACGAAGCAGCTTCTGGAGTGTTCATGGTTACTTCAACGTTATGTACAGGAGAATCAATAAGAACCTCAACGACGGCTTTAACCTGATTGTACGTATAGCCACGTAAAACCTGAGTTACGGCGCTAAAAGGCTTATTCACTTGCTTCCTCCTTTAATCTTCAAACAATTTTAACCATATCCTTCTCTGACACTCAACTGCGGTATTCTTACATCAAGCAATTAGTTACGGAGCGTGTGAAAAATGGATGTTTCAATAACTCCTCATGATTTGTTTGGAACGGTAGAAGCCATCCCGTCAAAATCATGCGCTCATCGCGCGCTCATCTGCGCTTCATTTGCAAACGGCACTACCAACATTACCTGTCCTTACATCTCAGAGGACATTCAAGTAACTGTTGATTGTCTTAAAGCTTTAGGCACCACTATCGCTAGAACTAAACAGGGATTTAGAGTTGTCCCTGCAAAAGAGCAAAATCGCCCTCAAAACGTGCAGCTTAACTGCAAAGAATCTGGCACCACGCTCAGGTTTTTACTCCCCCTTTTGGGTGCGCTAAACATAAACGCCACAATTTCTGCAGAAGGAAGACTCTTTTCTCGACCCCTCGAGCCGCTTATCTCAGAACTCTCTGCCCATGGTATGTCTTTTAGCTGGCAAGACGAGAAGACCCTTGGGGTTTCAGGCAAACTTATGGGCGGTTTATTTGAGCTACCAGGAGATATTTCTTCTCAATTTATTTCTGGACTTTTGCTGTCATTGCCTTTGTTAAATGAATCTTCAACACTACAGATTACAGGGTCCATCCAGTCAAAAGACTATCTGGCTATCACAGAGCACGTATTGAAAGACTTTGGCGTTACTACTGTATTAAATGCAAAGAATGCCACCTATACCATTGAACCTCAACACTACGTTTGTCCAGGCGTTTATTCAATCGAAGGAGATTGGTCAAACGCTGCGCCATGGCTTGCCGCAGGAGCAATTGGGCAAGGCGTAGAGGTCACAGGGCTCTCCATGCAAAGTTCTCAGGGAGACAGAGCTATCTTAGCCGCGTTATCGCTTGTGGGCGCACGTGTTTCTCGCCAGCAAAAAGGTGCAGCTTGTATGATGGATCACCTGCGGCCGTTTACCATTTCTGTCTCCGAGGTGTGTGATCTTGCCCCGGTACTTGCTGCATTAGCTGCGTTTATCCCTGGAACAAGTAGGCTTACCAATACTCAGCGCCTTCGTCTTAAAGAGTCCGACCGCGTTCAAAGTATCTGCAGCGTACTTAGGGCATTTGGTCTGACCGTTGAGCTCTCTGACGATCAAACGGAGCTTATTATCACGGGAGGAAAACAGCCTGTCAGCTGCATTGTGGACTCGTGCAATGATCATCGCATGGTGATGATGGCTACCATCTTGGCTTCATATGCAACGGGTCCTGTTGTCATCACCCATGCTGAGGCAATCAATAAGTCGTATCCGCTCTTCTTTGAGCACTTCAAGCAGCTTGGTGGCGTCTGCCACAGTATGGAGTCATAAATGATGACCTCAACTTTTGGGACAACAGTAAAAGTATCTATTTTTGGCGAGTCTCATGCTCCAAAAATCGGCTGCACCATTGAAGGTTTACCTGCTGGTTTTACCGTTGATTTAGCAGCTCTCAAGACATTCCTTCAAAGAAGATCTCCATCGCATCCATGGGATACCCCGCGTAAAGAGACTGATGATCCAGAGTTTATCTCTGGAATTTCAGCAGAAGGCATTCTAGATGGCTCCCCGCTCACGGCGGAGCTACCTAACACAAACGTTCATCCACAAGATTACGCAGCTACAAAGCTTGTCCCACGACCAGGACATGCCGATTTCTCTGCCTGGTCAAAATGGGGAGAATCGTACAAGCAAACGGGTGGAGGACATTTTTCCGCCCGCCTCACCGCCCCTCTCTGCATTGCGGGAGGAATAGCGCTCCAGATTTTGCGAGCTCAGGGCATAACCATTGCAGCTCACGTTCTCAGGATAAAGAACATCGAAGATACTCCCTTTGAGCTCGTAAACAACTCACTTGAGGCCAACAAGCTACTTGCTCACCAAATGAATCAGCTACTCCAAACTGATCCTCAAGAGCTTCCCTTCCTCGATGCTCAAGCTGGCGAGAAAACCCGCGCACTCCTTACACAGCTGCGCTCTGAGAAAAATACTGTTGGCGGCATCATAGAATGTGCGGCAACGGGTGTTCCTGCAGGTATTGGATGCCCTCATTTCCATGGGCTTGAAAATACCATCTCTGCTGCAGTCTTTGGAGTCCCCGCTGTTAAAGCCATAGAATTTGGCAGCGGTATGGAAGTTGCTAATCTCCTTGGATCTGAAAATAACGATGCATACGAAGTGCGTAACGGCTCCGTTATGCCAACCACCAATCATGCTGGAGGTATTCTGGGCGGTATTTCAACAGGCGCTCCCATCTGGTTTAGATGTGCATTAAAACCCATCTCGAGCATTGGGCTTCCACAGAACTCAGTAAACCTTCAAACTATGGAACCAGAGCAGCTTATTGTTCAAGGCAGGCATGATGTAACTGCAGTTTTGCGCGCTGTTCCCTGTGTTGAAAGCGCTTTTGCGCTAGCCCTTCTCGACACCTTGTATTCCTGGCGCTTTGAGCAGAACGGATATAACAATGACTAATCAGTTAGAGACGCTGCGCCAGGAAATAGATTCAATTGATGCGCAAATCTTTGCCCTGTTTGAGCAAAGACTTGCAGTTGCCAAACAAATTGGTGCTTACAAAAAAGAACATGAGCTCGCCGTTCTTGATTTCTCAAGAGAAGATGCCAAAAGAGAACAGGTTAAAGCCACTGTTTCGAATGAACTTGAACCTTATGCTTTAGAGTTGCTTGAGGTATTGATGAACGCTGCAAAGGCAGTTCAGGAGACACCTCGTGAGCTCTAAAACTGTACAACAACGTTCAAGTAACCCTACAGCTCCTCTTGCTCCTTACGGCCTTATTGGCGAGAAACTCTCTCATAGTTGGTCGGCAGCAATTCATGAAAAGTTGGGATCATTTCCCTACCAGCTTCATGAGCTTTCTGCTTCTGAGCTAAAGGGTTTTCTCAAAGACCAACCTTGGCAGGGCTTGAACGTTACTATCCCTTACAAAAAGGATGCCTGCGCTCTTGCGGACTCAGCTTCTGAGGATGCACAAGCTATAGGAGCGGCAAATACCCTGGTAAAAGATGCAAATGGTTTTATAGCAGCAGACAACACCGATGTGTATGGCTTTGAGTATCTGGTAAAAAGCCTCAAGGTCAACTTGAGCCAAAAGAAAGTAATGGTCTTAGGAGCCTTTGGTGGTGCTGGTCAGGCAATTTGCTATGCGCTCAAAAAAGGCGGTGCATATGTTGTGGGAGTCTCCAGAAACCCTCACGAAAGTTCTTTATATGTTGACCGCGCAATTACCTATGACCAGCTTAAATTCCACTATGACGCTGAGCTTCTTGTCAATGCAACGCCAGTAGGAATGTCTCCTCATACTGGCATTTCCCCTCTTGCAAAAGAGGAGCTTGCTGCTTTTTCTTCCCTCCAATGCGTGATTGATCTTATTTATAATCCGCTGCGCTCTCAGCTACTTTTAGATGCAGAAAGTCTTGGAATACTCAATGCAAATGGTTTAAAAATGCTGGTAGCTCAAGCAGCTAGGGCTAGCTCACTCTTTTTGGGACAAGATGTATCAGACTCTCAGATAGAAAGCATCTCGCGTGAGCTCCATGCTTCAAAAGAAAACATCGTGCTTATTGGTATGCCGGGAGTTGGAAAGACTTCTACGGGAGAAGCCCTAGCAAAACTCCTCAATCGTCCCTGGATAGACACTGATTTTCTCATCAAGCAGAAAGCTCACTGCGAGGCGGCAACCTACCTACAAACACACGGTGAAGCGGCTTTTAGGCGTCTAGAGCATGAGGTAATTCAAGAGATTTCTAGCACGAGTGGTGCGGTGATCTCTTGTGGAGGTGGCGTAGTTGTTACACCTTCAAACTACCAGCTCCTCCGTCAAAACGGCAAGCTTGTCTACCTTACGCGCCCTCTTGAAGACCTAGCTATTGTCGGCAGACCTCTTTCAGAACGTATGGGTGTTCAGAATCTTGCCGCAGTACGTATTCCGCTCTATGAAGCATGGGCTGACGTAACCTTTTTTTGTCTCGGTAGTCCAGACGCAGATGCCAAGGGTCTTCTCGACACGCTTTAAGCATAACAGTAAGCGTTCGCAGTTATTTTTTAACCGTTCACCGGATGGTTCGTAGATTTTGAATTTTGGCACGTTAAAGCCCCTATACTTATGCCTCGTAGGTGTGTATTCATAAGACTACGAGAATGCTAGACCAAGTCAAACGGTTAAGTGTTTGATATGTGGTTATACTTGGGGAGATATCCAATGGACGGCAATGCTATTGCTCACGAGATCCTAAATGCAATAGGCGGCTCAAAAAACTTAACTCACAACGAAGTGTGCATGACACGACTTCGCCTTTCCATCAATGATATGACGCTTATAGACCATGAACAGCTGGCCACAGCCACTGGTGTTCTTGGTATTGTAGGAAAAGGCGCCAACGGACTTGAGGTAGTCTTTGGCCCCAATCTTGTATGTCAAGTAAATGATGCCCTTAGTCACATTTTGGGTGAGCCAGAAAAAACTTTTTGTTCGTTAGATGAGAAGCGAGCAGATCTTTCCACTCAGCACAATGAAGAAGTGGATGAGCTAATCTCTTTGCTTGCTCAAAAAAATACCCTTGATCAAGACGAAGAAGACTTTGACAGTCTTGCCTCTGACTTAGACGCAGACGACTTTGAAGACAACTATGAGGATGACCTCGACGCGCCTCGCCTACTCATAATCAACGGCCCAAACATCAACATGCTGGGCATTCGTGAGCCAGAGGTTTATGGAAAAGCTGACTACAGAACCCTCATAGAGACTTGTAAGGAAGAAGCCCTCTCTGAAGGTTTCTCTGATTGTGTGTGTTATCAATCAAACCATGAGGGTGATCTAGTTGATGCGATCCAGGACGCCCTAGGCAGCTACGATGGCATTATTATCAATCCTGCCGCCTATACGCACACCTCAGTTGCCCTGCTCGACGCGGCACTAGCGGTACAAATTCCCATGATTGAGGTACATCTTACCGACATCTCTACCAGAGAAGACTTTAGGCACATTTCTTATATAAAAGATGCATGCTTTGCTACAGTTGCTGGTAAAGGAATTGACAGCTACAGAGAGGCAATCCAACTGATGGTGGTTCATCTCAAAGATGAAGCATAGCCAGTTGCTTATAACCATTTGGCGAGAAACACAAAACCTGCTGTAATGCTAAATTGCAGCAGGTTTTTATGAACACGTAAGTACATCTGACTCGGTTATCACCACATCTACGGCAACATCAGATGCTGTATGAGGAAGCATCGTCTGGCTCAAATTTTGCTGGTAAGCAAGACAAATTTTCTTGCCAGGGTACGTAGACAAGAACCGATCATAAAAACCAGCACCATAACCCAAGCGATACCCCTTTGTATCAACAAGAAGCGCTGGAACAATGCAGATTGAAGCGTCCATCTGCTCTTCTGTTAAAGCCGGTAATTCTTTTGGCGGTTCAAGTAGACCAAAAGGAGCAGCAATAAGTTGATCTAAAGAAGTAATAGCTACGAACTCTAAACAATGTCCAGGTAGACAACGAGGTACCGCCACCGTTTTCCCATCGCGTAGAGCGCTCTCAATAAACATCCTGGTAGAAACTTCAGATGAGACCGAAACATACGTTAAAACAGTAGTTGCTTCTGCATATTCAGAGGTTGCAAGAAGTTTCTGAGTAATGCGATCATCAAGCACGGACCTCTCTTGCTCAGAAAGAACTTCTCTTGCTGCTAGACGCTCTTCTCGCAAACGTTGTTTTTCTAATGACACAGTATCCATAAAGCCTCCCCTCTAGCTAAGAATAACAACATTTTTGTGGACATTTGGAGAAGAAACAGACACCTGTCGCAATAAATGTGACTAATTCTCAACAAATTTTATATAGCTTTCTTTTTAGCAAATTCCTGACCTGCGCAAATGTAAACCGTTTCTAACTTGTCAAAATATTGCGTATTTGTCACTTGTCTAGCACTACATATTGAGTAAAGTTAGAGGTCGCAACTAATATTTGACGTCATTTGTCCAAAGACATACCTGCTGTCAAAATTAGTCTCAAGATTGCTATTTGTAAACTGCTGAGCGGCCATGCTCCACTCAACACGCTCAGCATGAACGCGGATATATACATTGTCCGTGTAAAAAGGAGTGTGTTATGCAGGAAACACCAGCACAGGAGGCTTGGGACGGCTTTGTCGGTGGCAACTGGCAAAGAGCTGTTGATGTCCGAGACTTCATTCAGAAGAATTACACCCCTTATGACGGTGATGATTCCTTCCTCGCTGGTCCAACTGAGGCTACTACAAAGCTTTGGGCGGATGTTATGGATCTCTTTGCACAAGAGACCGCAAACGGTGGCGTACTTGATATGGATACCAAAAAGGTTTCCACTATCACCTCCCACGAGGCTGGCTACATTGACAAACCACTTGAGCAGATTGTTGGTCTCCAGACTGACAAGCCCCTCAAGCGCGCTCTGATGGTAGACGGCGGCGTTCGTATGGCAATGGCTGCATGCAAGGCCTACGGTTATGAAGTTGATCCAGAGATTGTTGACTTCTACACCTATCGTCGCAAGACTCACAACGCTGGTGTTTTTGATGTCTACACCGAGGACATGCGTAAATGCCGTCACTCCCATATCATTACCGGTCTGCCTGATGCATATGGCCGCGGTCGCATCATCGGCGATTATCGTCGTGTTGCTCTCTATGGTGTTGACGCTCTTATTACTGATAAGACAAATCAGAAAAACGGTACCGGCTCCATCATGGACGAGAAGACCATTCGTCATCGCGAGGAGCTTTCTGAGCAGATTCGTGCCCTTAAAGAACTTAAGCAGCTTGGTGAGATTTACGGCTTTGATTTGAGCCGTCCCGCAGAGAACTTCAAAGAGGCGGTTCAGTGGCTCTATCTGGGCTACCTTGCTGCTGTAAAAGAGCAGAATGGCGCTGCAATGTCCATTGGTCGTAACACCACCTTCCTGGACATCTATGCAGAGCGCGATCTTGCTCGTGGCACCTTCACTGAGTCAGAGATTCAGGAGATTGTTGACCACCTGGTTATGAAGCTTCGTATGGTCAAGTTTGCTCGTACTCCTGAGTACAACGAGCTCTTCTCCGGAGACCCTCAGTGGGTCACTGAGTCTATTGGTGGTATTGGCGTTGATGGCCGCTCTATGGTTACCAAGTCCTGCTTCCGCTGGCTTCGCACCCTTGAAAACATGGGTACCAGCCCAGAGCCTAACCTGACTGTTCTGTGGTCTACCAAGCTTCCAGAGGGCTTTAAGCGCTACTGCGCAAAAATCTCTATTACCACCAGCTCTATCCAGTACGAAAATGATGATCTTATGCGTGTCTATCATGGTGATGACTACGCAATTGCTTGCTGCGTCAGCTCTATGCGCGTTGGTAAAGAGATGCAGTTCTTTGGCGCTCGTGCCAACCTTGCTAAATGTCTGCTTTACGCAATCAATGGCGGCCGTGACGAGAAGACCGGCGAGCAGATTGGTCCTAAGTACCGTGCAATTGAAGGCGAATACCTTGATTACGACGATGTCTTCTCCAAGTACTTGGATATGATGCGCTGGCTTGCAGGCGTTTATGTCAACGCTCTTAATGCAATCCACTACATGCACGATAAGTATAGCTACGAGCGCATCCAGATGGCTCTGCACGATGAGCATGTTCACCGTTGGTTTGCAACAGGTATCGCAGGCCTTTCTGTTGTTGCCGACTCCCTCTCTGCAATCAAGTATGCAAAGGTAAGGGTTGTCCGCGATGAGACCGGCCTTGTTACCGATTACGTCACTGAGGGTGACTTCCCTAAGTATGGTAATGATGATGACCGCGTTGACACCATTGCTCATGACATCGTTGAGATTTTCATGAACATGATTCGTCAGAACCACACCTACCGTGATTCTGTTCCAACAACTTCTATCCTGACCATTACCTCAAACGTCGTATATGGTAAGGCTACCGGCAACACCCCTGACGGCCGCCGCGCGGGCGTTCCTTTTGCACCTGGTGCTAACCCAATGCACCACCGCGATACTCACGGTGCTGTTGCTTCCCTGGCCTCCGTTGCTAAGCTTCCATTCAACGACGCACAGGACGGTATTTCCAATACCTTCTCAATCATTCCTAACGCTCTTGGTAAGGGTTCTGACGTCTACTTCCATGGCAGTGAGCTAGACCTTGAGCACATCGACTTCTCTGATATGAATCTTGATATTCAGATTGAGAACAAGATTGATTGCGCCTGTGAGGCAGACCCATCCGCAGCTGAAGGTGCTGAGGATCGTAAATAACAAGCCCTGGCGAGAAGATCTATCTACACGTTTCTTCTCGCCAACAAACTCGTAAGGAGAAACACATGCAGTCCAACGAAGTAGCTTCCGAGCAGATTGACAACCTGGTAAACATGATTGATGGCTATGCCGAGAAGGGCGGTCATCACCTCAACGTTAACGTATTTACTAAGGACACTCTTCTTGATGCTCAGGCACACCCAGAGAAGTATCCTCAGCTGACCATTCGCGTTTCTGGTTACGCTGTTAAGTTCAATTCCCTTACCAAAGAGCAGCAGGACGACGTTATTTCTCGTACCTTCCACGACGCTCTCTAAGGATTTCTTGTCCATGTCTTGTTCTGATACTCACATGGATCTCAATGACCCGCTCACAGTTTGTGGGCGGGTCCACTCTATTGAGACCTTTGGCACCGTAGATGGTCCTGGAACTCGCCTGGTTGTGTTTACCCAGGGGTGTCCCATGCGCTGTGCCTATTGTCATAACCCCGATACCTGGCAATTTGGTATTGGAACAGAAAAATCGGTAAAAGAAATTCTTGCCACCTTTAACCGTAATAGAGCTTTTTATAGAAACGGCGGAATTACAGCCACTGGCGGCGAACCACTCGCTCAGCCTGAGTTTATCGGTGCTTTGTTTGAGGCGGCTCATAATGACCCGCAAGGACGCATTCATACCTGTCTTGACTCTTCTGGCATTGCGTATAATCCAGAAACTCCAGAAAAATTTGAGCGCGTTCTTGATAAAACAGATTTAGTGCTCCTTGATATCAAGCACTCTGATCCAAAGGGCCACCTTAGTCTTTGTGAAGTTGGTTCAGAAAGACCGCTTGCGTTTGGCGATGAGCTTAATCGTAGGGGTATTAAAGTTCTTATCAGACATGTTGTAGTGCCTGGAATTACTGATTCACCAGAAGAACTTGCTGGCGTTGGTAGAATCATTGCTCACTGGGATAACGTTATTGGATTAGATCTACTTCCCTATCACGTGATGGGCGTAAAAAAGTATGAAGAGCTAGGTATCCCTTACAAACTTGCTGACACTCCTGCCATGGATGG